>NZ_JBSFWR010000010.1:0-129991 GCF_053594915.1 Kitasatospora sp. NPDC002543
CCAGTCGTCCACCGCTGCGCCGGGCCCGGATCTCGACGACCCGCGCGGTCGGAGCGTGCCGCCGGACGTTGGTCAGGGCCTCGACCACGATCCGGCGGCCCACGGCCCACCACCCACCGCCGTCCTCGCGAGCCGATGAGAGCCGCGCCGAGCCGCCGCGCCGCCGAGCGCGGCCCACCGCCGTCGGACGACTCGGCGTCCCTCGCGGGGCGGCGCGTGGGGGCTTCCGGGGGCGCGCGGGGTGGTGCGAGCTTCCGTCCGGTGGGCGCGGGGCGCAGGGGCGGCCGGAGGGTGAGCGGCGGGGGACAATGGCGGGGTGATCAGTAGCCCCGTTCTCGACCCGACCCGCCTCGCCAAGTTCCGTGAGGCGCTGCTCGCCGCCTCGTTCACCGCCGACGGGTGCCTGGACCTGCTCGGGCCCACCGGCTATTCGGCGTTGGCCCGCAGCGAGGCGGTCCCGGCACTGCGGGCGACCCGCGGTGGCAGTCCGCTGGAGACGCTGGTGCGGCTGTTCCTGCTGCAGCAGCCGGTGCCGTACCGGGCGGCCGCCGCCGCGCTGCCGGTGGAGGACTGCCTGGCGGACGGCTGGCTGCGCCCCGACGGCGACCTGGTGCGCGCCACCGTCGACGTCCGGCCGTACGCCAACGAGGTTGCCGGCATGCCCAGTTCGGACGCCTGGGTGGTCTCCGACCTGGGCTGCGCGGTGGGCGGCGCGGGCGGCATCGGCTCCGGTGAGACCGCGCACGGGGTGGCCCGCAAGGACCTGGTGCTGGGGGTCGGCGGCGCTTCGACCACGCTGGCCAACATCGCTGTGCGCCGCCCCGTCCGGGCCGCGCTGGACCTCGGTTCGGGTTCCGGTGTCCAGGCGCTGCACGCCGCCCGGCACGCCGGGACCGTCACCGCCACCGACCTCAACCCGCGCGCGCTGCGCTTCACCGAGCTGACCCTGGCGCTGTCCGGTTTCGACAACACCGAGGTGGCCGCCGGCAGCCTCTTCGAGCCGGTCGGGGAGCGGAAGTTCGACCTGATCGTCTCCAACCCGCCGTTCGTCATCTCGCCGGCCGGCCGGTTCACCTACCGCGACGGCGGCATGGCCGGCGACGACCTGTGCCGCAGCCTGGTCCGTTCGGCCGCCGACCACCTGGAGCCCGGCGGCTACTGCCAGCTGCTCGCCAACTGGCAGCACATCAAGGGCGAGGACTGGCAGGAGCGGCTGGCGGGTTGGGTCGCGGGAACCGGACTGGACGCCTGGATCGTCCAGCGCGAGGTCCAGGACGTGGCCCAGTACGCCGAGTTGTGGCTGCGCGACGGCGGTGACCACCGCGGCCCCGGCGGCGACTACCAGGCCCGCTACGGCGAGTGGCTGGACGCCTTCGAGGCGGGTCGGGTCGAGGGCGTCGGCATGGGCTGGATCACCCTGCGGGCGAGCGGCGCCGAGCGCCCGACCGTCCGGGTGGAGGAGTGGCCGCACCCGGTGGAGCAGCCGCTCGGCCCGCACATCGAGGCCTGGTTCGACCGGCAGGACTTCCTCCGCTCGCACGACGACGCGGGCCTGCTCGCGGCCCGCTACGTGCTGGCCGACGAGGTGGTCCAGGAGCAGGTCGGCGCGCCCGGCGCGGAGGACCCGGAGCACGTGATCCTGCGTCACAACCGCGGCATGAGGCGGGCCACCAAGGTGGACACCGTGGGCGCCGGCTTCGTCGGTGTGTGCGACGGGACGCTGTCGGCGGGCGAGATCGTGGACGCCATCGCGCAGCTGCTCGGCGAGGACCGGGTGGTCCTGCGGGACCGGGTCCCGGAGTCGCTGCGCCTGCTGACCGAGCAGGGGTTCATCGACCCGGTCCGCTGAGGCCGGACCGGCAGGACCCGCCGGCCCGCCCAGACCCCCAGCAGACCCCCAGACCCCCAGACCCCCAGACCCCCAGACCCCCAGACCCGCCGGACCCGCCGGACCGGCAGGACCCCCAGAGCGGCAGGACCCGGTTCCGTCGGGCCCCGGTCCGTCGAGAGCGGGGTCCGGTCCGGTTCGGTCCGGTCCGAACCGGGACGGTTCACCCGGCCGTACCCCCTGGTTCGTCCGTCCGCCGCTGGGCGGCTGTCTCCCGTTGGCTCCCCGCTGCGAAGCTCTGTCCACAGGCTGTGGACAGAGCTGGGGAGCCGGGGGCCAGGGGTGGACACGACGACGGCGATGGTGGGCGGGTCGGTGCTCGCCCTCTTCGGTGGCGTGCTGCTGCTCTGGTGCGCCGCCGAAGCGGGCCTGCGCCTGCGGGTGCGTCGCCGGGGTGCGTCGGCGGTGGCCACCGTGGTGGCCGAGGACGACGTGCACGGCCAGTTGGACAGTGCGCCGCTGCTCTCCTTCTCGGTGCCGCTCTCGGTCGGCGGCCCGGGTGCGTGCGGGATCGCGGGGCTCGTGGTCGCCCGACCGCGCGGGCACACCCCGCTGCGCCGTCCGGACCGCTTCGCGCCCGGGGCCTCGGTGCGGATCTGTTACGACCCGCAGCGCCCGAGCCGGGTGGTGCTGGCGTCCGGGGAGGTCGGCCGGGCGGCCGTCGTCGACCTGCTGTGGAGCGTCCTCGGGGTGGGCTGTCTGGCGGCGGGCGCCGGGCTCCTGGCCGCGGCCGGCGGCTGAGCCCGCGCGACCCTGAGCACCGATCCGCAACGAAACCCTGAGCTCCGGTCCGCGACGCGGCCCGGAACACCGATCCGCGACGCAGCCCCGAGCTCCGGTCCGCACCGCGGCCCGGAGCGCCGACCCGCACCGCGACCCGGGGTACGGCCACGGAAGGCGACCCGCCGGCGCCCGCACCCCGCGCCCGCCCGTCGATATTTCCGTTGACAGATCTTGAAATCCGTCATTCCATCCTCCGGAACCTGCCGAAGCCCCCCTCCGCGGGGCGCGAACCTCCGTCATCGGGTTACCGTTCGAGTGGCGTCGGTGAGCCCGGCAAGTGAAAAAGCGGGATCCGTCCGTTTGACAAGGGTGGCCGGGGTACGGTCACACTCCGCTGGTGGGGGTGTCGTGCCGCGGCAGCCCCGGGACGGTGGAGGGGTCGGGCGGAGCGCAGCCCGTGCTGCCGGCGCCGACCAGCCACATATGGACCGGGAGAGAAGAGCGAAGGTGTCCCCGAGCAGCGAGACCGCGCACGGACAGCGACTCGTCATTGTCGAGTCGCCGGCCAAGGCGAAGACGATCAAGGGCTACCTGGGCCCCGGCTACATCGTCGAGGCGAGCGTCGGGCACATCCGCGACCTCCCCAGCACCGCGGCCGAGGTGCCGGACAAGTACACCGGCGAGGTGCGCCGCCTCGGGGTGGACGTCGACCACGACTTCGCCCCCATCTACGTGGTCAACGCGGACAAGAAGTCCCAGGTCAGCAAGTTGAAGTCGCTGCTCGCGGAGTCCGACGAGCTCTTCCTCGCCACCGATGAGGACCGCGAGGGCGAGGCCATCGCGTGGCACCTCCAGCAGGTGCTGAAGCCCAAGGTGCCGGTGCACCGCATGGTGTTCCACGAGATCACCAAGTCGGCGATCCAGGAGGCCGTGGCCAATCCGCGCGAGCTCAACCAGCGCCTGGTCGACGCCCAGGAGACCCGCCGCATCCTCGACCGGCTGTACGGCTTCGAGGTCTCGCCGGTGCTGTGGAAGAAGGTCATGCCGAAGCTGTCGGCGGGCCGCGTGCAGTCCGTCGCCACCCGCCTGGTGGTCGAGCGCGAGCGCGAGCGGATGGCCTTCCGCACCGCCTCGTACTGGGATCTGGTCGGCACCTTCGGCACCGGCCGCACCCCGGCCGACGCCGCCAACCCGGAGACCTTCGGGGCCCGGCTGGCCTCCGTCGACGGCAAGCGGATCGCCAGCGGCCGGGACTTCGGCCAGGACGGCCGGCTGAAGGGCGCCAGCGCGAACACCCTGCACCTGGACGAGCAGGCGGCCCGTCAGCTGGCCGCCGCCCTGGAGCAGACGGTGTTCGCCGTCCGCAGCGTCGAGTCCAAGCCCTACCGTCGCTCGCCGTACGCGCCGTTCCGCACCACCACGCTGCAGCAGGAGGCCAGCCGCAAGCTGGGCTTCGGTGCCAAGCGGACCATGCAGGTGGCTCAGAAGCTGTACGAGAACGGCTTCATCACCTATATGCGTACCGACTCCACCACGCTGTCGGACACCGCGGTCACCGCCGCCCGGGTCCAGGTCACCCAGCTGTACGGCGCCGACTACCTGCCGGACGCCCCGCGCACCTACGCCAGCAAGGTCAAGAACGCTCAGGAGGCGCACGAGGCCGTCCGCCCGTCCGGCGACCGCTTCCGCACCCCCGCCGAGACCGGCCTGACCGGTGACGACTTCAGGCTGTACGAGCTGATCTGGATGCGCACCGTCGCCTCCCAGATGAAGGACGCGGTCGGCCAGTCCGTCACCGTCCGGGTCGGCGGCACCTCCGCCGACGGCCGGGACGTCGAGTTCTCCGCCTCCGGCAAGATCATCACCTTCCACGGCTTCCTCAAGGCCTACGTCGAGGGCGCCGACGACCCGAACGCCGAGCTCGACGACCGCGAGCGCCGGCTGCCGCAGGTCGCCCAGGGTGACCCGCTGGCCGCCGAGCGGATCACCCCGGAGGGCCACGCCACCAAGCCGCCGGCCCGCTACACCGAGGCCTCGCTGGTCAAGGAGCTGGAGGACCGGGAGATCGGCCGCCCCTCCACCTACGCGTCGATCATCGACACGATCATCCAGCGCCGGTACGTCTTCAAGAAGGGGACGGCGCTCGTTCCGTCGTTCCTCTCCTTCGCCGTGGTCAACCTGCTGGAGAAGCACTTCGGCCGGCTGGTCGACTACGACTTCACCGCCAAGATGGAGGACGACCTCGACCGGATCGCCGCCGGTGAGGCGAAGTCCGTGCCGTGGCTGAAGCGCTTCTACTTCGGCGAGGGCGAGGGCCACGCCACGGGCGGCGCCGCCGAGGCCGGCAACGGCGACGGCGACCACCTGGGCGGCCTGAAGGAACTGGTCACCGACCTCGGCGCGATCGACGCCCGGGAGATCAGCTCGTTCAAGGTCAGCGACGACATCACCCTGCGGGTCGGCCGCTACGGCCCGTACGTCGAGCGCGCCTCGGCCGTCGAGGGCGAGCCCGGTCAGCGCGCCGACATCCCGGACGAGCTGCCGCCGGACGAGCTGACCGTCGAGCTGGCCGAGGAGCTGCTGGCCAAGCCCAGCGGTGACTTCGAGCTCGGCCCGGACCCGGTCAGCGGCAACACGCTGGTCGCCAAGGACGGCCGCTACGGCCCGTACGTGACCGAGATCCTGCCCGAGGGCACGCCGAAGACCGGCAAGAACGCGGTCAAGCCGCGGACCGCCTCGCTGTTCAAGACGATGTCGCTGGACACCGTCACGCTGGAGGACGCGCTGCGGCTGCTCTCGCTGCCGCGGGTGGTCGGCACCGACGCCGAGGGTGCGGAGATCACCGCGCAGAACGGCCGCTACGGCCCGTACCTCAAGCGCGGCACCGACTCTCGGTCGCTCACCAGCGAGGACCAGCTCTTCACGATCACTCTCGACGAGGCGCTGGCGATCTACGCCCAGCCCAAGCAGCGCGGCCGGGCGGCCGCCGCCCCGCCGCTCAAGGAACTGGGCAACGACCCGGTCAGCGAGCGTCCCGTGGTGGTCAAGGACGGCCGCTTCGGCCCGTACGTGACCGACGGCGAGACCAACGCGACGCTCCGCAAGGACGACGACGTCGAGACCATCACGCCGGAGCGCGGGTACGAGCTGCTCGCCGAGAAGCGGGCGCGCGGGCCGGTGAAGAAGGCGGCGAAGAAGGCCCCGGCGAAGAAGGCCGCGGCCAAGAAGACGACCACGGCCAAGACCGCGGCGACCAAGACCGCCGCCAAGAAGACCGCCGCGAAGAAGACCACCACCACCAAGACGGCGGCGGCGAAGAAGACGGCGGCCAAGAAGACCGCCGCGAGCAAGACGGCGGCCAGCAAGACCACCGCGAGCAAGACGGCGGCTGACACGACCACGGCCACCGAAGAGGGCTGATCACAGGTCACCACGGCCGGGCCCGTGCCCCCGATCCCGGGGGTGCGGGCCCGGCCGCGTGTCCGGCGGTCCGGGTCGGACCGGCGCGTGGCGAGGCGGGTGCCCCGGCGCCGCGCGCCCGGCGGGGCCGTCGGACACGCCCGGGGTCGGGCGGGCTTGTGCGGGGAACGTCACAACCCGGTGATGAGCGGGATCCGGAGGCCCGTTCGCCTCATTCCGGCCAGGTCCAGCCCGCTACGCTGACCGTATGACGAGCGAGGAGCAGCCCACCCCCAGCGCCGCCCCGGCCGCCAGAGCCGCACGGGCCGACCTGCCCGATGTCGCGCCCGCCGGGACTCCGGCGGACCGGGCCCGGGCGTTGCTGCGGACACGTGCCTACCGGCGCCTGTGGACCACCCAGCTGATCGGCGGCACCGCCGACCGGCTCGGTCTGCTGGTACTGCTCGCGCTCACCGTGATCGCCGCAGCCCAGGGCGGCCAGTTCGGCGGCCTGCCGCGCAGCCTCGCCTTCGCCCTCGCCGCGGTCCTCGCCGTCCGGGTGCTGGCCACCGGGCTGGTCGGTGTCGCGCTGCTGGGCCCGGTGCACCGGCTGGTGGCCGGTCGGCTGGACCGGCGCTGGACGCTGTTCGGCGCCGACGTGCTGCGCGTCCTGCTGCTCGGCGTCGCGCCCTGGTGGAGCGTCTGGCTGGGCTCCGCCGCCAAGCCCTCCGGGGCCGCCACCTACGTCCTGCTCGCCTCCGTGTTCGTGACCGGTGCCGCCGAGCGGGTCTGGGGCATCACCAAGGCCGCCGCCGTCCCGGGCCTGCTGCCCTCGGCCGATCCCCACGCCCCGGCCGCCGAGCGGCGACCGGCCGCCGCCAACCTGGAGAGCGTCCGCGGCATCGACCGCTTCACCGGCTGGGTGACGGTGCCGCTCGGCGCCGCCGGCCTGGTGGTCCTCACCCTCCTCAACAACATCGGCGCGGCCCTCGGCTCCGACTGGCTCCGCGCCCACCAGCTCACCTTCGCGGCGCTCGGCGCGGCCGGGCTGTTCGCCGCCTCGGCGGTCCGCGGCTACCTCCAGCAGCTGCCCGGCGGTCCGGTGTCCGTCGCCCCGGTCTCCCCGCTCCAGGGCCTGCGCGCCCCGACCGACGCCGCCCCCGGCCCCGCGCTGAGCAAGGGCCGCACCGGCAGCGCCCCGTACTTCACCTTCGCCGTCGCGGCCGGCTACGCCGCGATGGCGGGCGTCGCCGCGCTCGCGCTGCTGACCGCCGCCGAGCACCGCGCCGGGCCGATCGGCTACGGCCTTGTGGTGCTCGCAGCCGCCGGCACGCCCGCCCTGGGCGCCCGGCTCACCCGGGCCACGCTGCCCTCGCTGTCCCGCCGCCGGCTGCTCGCCCTGGCGCTGCTCACCCAGGGTGTCGCGCTGATCCTCGCCGGGCTGGTGCTGGACTTCGTGCTGGTGCTGCTGCTCACCGTGCTGGCCGGCCTGGCCGCCGGGATCGTCGTCTCGGCCGGGCGGACCCTGCTCGCCCAGGAGGTCGAGGAGGCCCGGCTGCCGAAGGTCACCGAGCACCTGTTCGCCGTGCTCAGGTCCGTGGTCGCCGCCGCGCTGGTCGTCGTCCCGCTGATCGCCGCCGCCTACGGGGACGTCGAGTACGGCACCGTCGAGCCCGGCTCCTTCACCTTCATCCACGGCGGCGCGGCCCTGGCCGTCGCCACCGCAGGGCTGCTCACGCTGGTGCTCGCCGCGGTCGTGCTGCTGCGCACGGACGACCGGCGCGGCACCGCCCCGTTCGTCCGGGACCTGGTGGACTCGGTGCGCGGCCCGGTCGGCCCGGTACCGCACCGGGGCACCGGCACCGGCTTCTTCATCGCCCTGGAGGGCGGCGACGGCGCCGGCAAGTCCACCCAGGCCCAGGCGCTCGCCGAGTGGATCCGCGGCAAGGGGCACGAGGTCGTGCTCACCCGTGAGCCCGGCGGCAGCCCGGTCGGCCAGCGGCTGCGCGGCCTCGTCCTGGACGTCGGCAACACCGGCCTGTCGCACCGCGCCGAGGCGCTGATCTACGCCGCCGACCGCGCCGAGCACGTCGAGAACGTCATCCGGCCGGCGCTCGCCCGCGGCGCCGTGGTGATCACCGACCGGTACATGGACTCCTCCATCGCCTACCAGGGCGCCGGGCGCGACTTGGCCGCGACCGAGGTCGCGCGGATCTCCCGCTGGGCCACCGGCGGGCTGCTGCCCGACCTGACCGTCGTCCTGGACGTCGACCCGACCAGGGCCCGCGAGCGCTTCACCGAGGCGCTGGACCGGCTGGAGTCCGAGCCCACCGAGTTCCACCAGCGGGTCCGGGCCGGCTTCCTCGCCCTTGCCGCCGCCGACCCGGCGCGCTACCTGGTCGTGGACGGCAGCCAGGCCCCCGGCTTCGTCACCACCGCCATCCGGCACCGGCTCGACCGCGAGCTGCCGCTCTCCGAGCAGGAGAAGGCCGCCCGCGCCGAGCAGGAGCGGCTCGCCAAGGAGGAGGCCGAGCGCCGCGCCGCCGAGGAGGCCCGCAAGAAGGCCGAGGAGGAGGCCGCCGAGCGCAAGCGGCAGGAGGTCCTGGCGCAGCTGCGGGCCGAGCAGGCGGAGCAGGAGCGGTTGGCCAAGGAGGAGGCCGAGCGGGCCGCCGCCGAGGCCCGGCGCAAGGCCGAGGAGGAAGCCCGGAAGAAGGCCGAGGAGGAAGCCCGGCGCCGCGCCGCCGAGGAGGCCGAGCGCCGCGCCAAGGAGGAGGCCCGGCTGGCCGCGGAGGCCGCCGAGCGCCGGCGGCTCGCCGAGGAGGCGGCCGCCCAGGCGGAGCTCCAGCGGCAGCGCGAGCTCGCCCGGGAGGAGCAGCGCCGGCGGGCGGAGGAGGCGCTGCAGCGGGCCGAGGAGGCGCGGCTGGCGCAGGCCGCCGCGCTGGCGGCCGCGGCTGCGGCGGCGGAGTCGGCGGAGGGCCGGGCCGAGGGACGGCCGGGTTCGGAGCCAGGCTCGGGCGCGGGCTCGAAGGGTTCGGGGCCCGGGGAGTCGGCCGCGGAGACGACCACGGAGCTGCGGGCGGTCCGGGACGTCCCGACCGACGCGTCGCAGGGTTCTCCGCGGACCTCGCCGGAGGCTCCCTCGGGGGCCGCGTCGGGCGGGCTCGGGGACGAGGCGACGCGCGAGTTGTCGCTGCGGGACCGGCAGGCGGCCGTCCGGGCGGCGGAGGCCGTCGAGGCGCGCAAGGCCGCCGAGGCCCAGGCTCAGGCCGAGGCTCAGGCTCAGGCCCGCCGGGCCGCCGGCGGTGCCGGCGGTGCCGCGGGCGCGGTCGACGAGACCGCCAGGCTGCCGGTGGTACCGGCCTCGGCGGTGGACGAGACGGCCGTGCTGCCGAAGGTCCCGGCGGAGGACGACCGGACCGCGGTGCTGCCGCGGATCGACCCGGGCCGCGTCGAGGGCCGCGGCGAAGGCCGTCCCGAGGGCCGTACCGAGGGCCGTACCGGCGGGAGCCGGCCGGCGCAGGGGCCGCGACGCGCGGAACCGGTGGACAGCACCCGCGAGCTCCCGGTGATCGGCGCGGAGCCGACGGCCGAGTCGCAGGCGCCGTCGCAGCCGCAGGCCCAGGCGGGTGCCGAGCGGTCGCGGCCGGAGTGGGCCGAGGAGACGCCGCTGGACGACCTGCCGAGCCTCACCGACACCCTGCTCGGCTCGCACGACGAGTGGGCGCGCCTGGAGCGCGGCGGCCCGGGCCAGAGCGCCCCGTACGGCGGCCCGCAGGGCGCCCCGACGGAGCGGCCCGAGAGCCGTGGGGACGCCCCGGACGCGGGCAACGGCAAGGGCAAGGGCCGTCGCTGGGGCCGCCGGGGCTGACCGGACGGCTGTGCGCGGCGCCGTCGGGGCTCGATCCCCGGCGGCGCCGTCGCGTTCGCGGCCGTCGCGCTGCCGTTGCCCCGCGCGCCGCCGTGCCTCGCCAGCCGCCGTGCCCCGCGCGCCGCCGTGCCTCGCGTGTCGCCGTTCTGCGTGTCGTCGTGGCCCGTGCGGGGCCGGCCTCCCGTCCGCCGTGACCCGGACGGAGCAGTGGGTGTCGGAGCGGAGACGTATGCTCGACGGCGGGGAAGAGGCGCCACGGGCGCTGCCGTACGGAGCTTGGGAGCAGCAGTGGCCGTCTGGGACGACCTGGTGGGCCAGGACCGGGTGGTCGAGCAGCTGACCGCCGCCGCCCGGGCGGCCGGGGCGACGGTCGAGGCCGGCCGCGGAGCCGCCCCGGTCGAGGGCGCGAACGCCTCCCTGATGACGCACGCCTGGCTGTTCACCGGCCCGCCCGGCGCCGGGCAGGTCACCGCCGCGCGTTCCTTCGCCGCCGCCCTCCAGTGCACCAGCCCCGATCTCGCGCTCGGCGGAACGCCCGGCTGCGGGTTCTGCGACGGCTGCCACACCGTGCTGGCCGGCAGCCACGCCGACGTCAAGTACGTCCGGACCGACGGCCTCTCCATCGGCGTCGGCGACATGCGCGACCTGGTCATGCGCGCCTCCAGCTACCCGACCGGCGGCCGCTGGTCGGTGATCCTGGTGGACGCCGCCCACCGGCTCACCGAGGCCGCCGCGAACGCGCTGCTCAAGGGCGTGGAGGAGCCCTCCCCGCGCACCGTCTGGCTGCTCTGCGCCCCCTCCGTCCAGGACGTGCTGCCGACCATCCGCTCGCGCTGCCGCCTGCTGGTGCTGCGCACCCCGGCGGCCGAGGCGGTCGCCGACACCCTGGTCCGGCGCGACGGCGTCGACCCGGAGACCGCCCGGCTCGCCGCGCTCGCCGGTCAGGGCGACATCGAGCGCTCGCGCCGCCTCGCCGTCGACGAGCAGGCCCGGACGCGCCGCACGGAGGTGCTGCGCATCCCGCTGGAGGTCGGCGACATCGGCGGCTGCCTGACCGCCGCCCAGCGCCTGGTCGACACCGCCAAGGCCGACGCCGAGGCGCTCGCCGAGACCCAGGACGCCAAGGAGACCGACGACCTCAAGGCGGCCTACGGCGCCGCCGAGGGCAGCAAGGCGCCACGCGGCATGGCGGGCGCGGTCAAGGAGCTGGAGAAGCGGCAGAAGAGCCGGGCCACCCGCACCCGTCGGGAGACGCTCGGCGTCGCCCTGCTCGACCTGCTCGGCTTCTACCGGGACGTGCTCGCCATCCAGCTCGGCTCCACCGGCGCGCTCGCCAACGAGGACCAGCGGCAGGCGCTGAACCGGGTGGCCCAGGCCGGGCCGGCCGAGAGCACGCTGCGCCGGATCGAGGCGGTGCTGGCCTGCCGCCGGGCGCTGGACCGCAACGTGGACCCGCTGCTCGCGGTCGAGGCGATGACGGTGGCCCTGCGCGCGGGCTGAGCACCGGACCGGGGCCGCGGTTGGGTGTGCCGTTCCGCTGCCCCGGGGGCCGCTCGCGTTCCCTGAAGGCCGCTCAGGTGCGTTGAGGCCCGCTCACCTGCTGAGGCCCGTTCACCTGTGTTGAGGCCCGCTCACCGCCGGTGGTATCCGTACGCCTCCCGGAGGCGGTGCGCCGTCCCACCTTCGAGTGAACGAGCGACACTCGCCGGGCACACCGTCGTGTGACCGTCCGCCGGTTGTGCACGCTGGGGGCCGACTGCGCCCGCTGCCGGGGCGGTCGCCTCCCGCACGCGCCGGTTCCGGTTCGGCGCGGCCCCCTCCAGAGGTGGTGCGTCCCGTGGTTCGTTCGCTCCTCGTCATCCCCCTGCTCGCCGCCGCTCTCGGTGGGATCTGGCTGGCCCGGGGTGCCCAACAGCGCTGGCGCGACCTGCGCGCCGCCGAGACCTACGAGCTGGCCGGAGACCGCTGGCCGATGCTGCTGCGGGCGGCCGGGGCGATGGTCTGCGGGGTGTGCGTGACCGCGCTGACGGTGCTCACCGCGCTCGGCGCCTTCGGCGGCCTCGGCCGTGGAGCCCAGGAGCCGGACCTGGTGGACCCGGTCGTGGACGCGGCGGGCGCGGGGCCGGGCAGCGGGACGGGCACGGCTGAGGGAGCGGTGGCCCGGCAACAGGCGGCGCCCCCCGTGGCCGCCGATCCGGCCGGTGCCACGGCCGCCGCCGCTGCGCCCGTCGGAGCCGCCTCGGCGCCCGCGGCCCCCGCCGTGGCCAGCCGCTTCGACAGCGTCGGCCACCCCGGCGGCGGCGAGCTCCTCCAGTCCGCCGTGCTCGGCCCCGACGGCCACCCCCGCAACGTCCGGGTCTGGCTCCCGCCGCAGTACGCCAAGGAGCCGAACGCCCACTTCCCGGTCGTCGTGATGCACGCGGCCGCGCCGCAGAAGACCGCCGACGCCGAGGTCCCGGACGTCTTCGAGGGCATCGGCTCGGCCCTCCAGACCGGCAAGACCCACCCGTTCATCCTGGTCGCCCCCGAGGCGCCGAACGGCACCGCGCACCCCTGCGAACTGGTCGCCGCCGCCCCGGCCGCCGTCGCCGACGACGCGGCGCTGCGCACCACCATCGCGGCCACCTTCCGCACCCTGCCACCCGGCCCGGCCTCCTGGGGCGCGCTCGGCGTCGAGGGCGGGGCGCCCTGCGCGGCCGCCGCCGGACTGGCCAGACCCGACCTGTACGGCGCCGCCGCGGCGGTCTCCGGCCGCTACGACGCCACCGCCCTCACCCAGACCGGCGCCGAAGCCCCGGCGGGCAGCGCGGCCAAGTTGCTGCTGGCCGCCGCCAAGGCCGACTCCGCCGGGCTGGACGCGGCCCGCAAGCTCCAGTCCGCGCTGAAGGCCGGCCCCGGAGCGGCGGCCAGGGCAGAGGTGCGGATCTCGGACAACGTCCAGGACTTCACCCCCGACCGGGAGCGGCTGCGGCTGGTCCGGCAGGCGGCGCAGTTCCTGGCCGAGGCGCTGGCGAGGGCGTCCTGAGCGCGGGTCAGGCGGCGCTACGCTGCCCGGTACCCCGGGGCGGGTGCCGGGCAGCGGCGTTGTTCCCGGGGGCTCCACGAGGGGTTCCACGGGCTGTTCCACGGCTGGGGCACGGCTATTCATGGCTGGTCCACGGCTGGTCCATGGCTGGTCCATGGCTGGTCGACTGCGGAGAGGTGGCGGATGAGGGTCTTCGGGCGGACACGGCTGCGGGTACGGTCACGGGCACGGGTGTGGGTGCGGCCTCGGGCGCGGTCACGGTCACGGGCGCAGGTGCGGCCGCGGGCGTTGGCGGCGGCACTGGTCGTGGTCGGGCTGCTGGCGGGCGGGTGCGGCTCCGGTCGGTCCGGGGCGCCGGCGGCGCCCTCCTCGGACGCGGCCGGTTCCGGCGCGCCGTCCGCCCCGGTGGTCCCGGGACAGACGGCGGCCCCGGCGGCCGGGGCGACCCCGCTGGAGCCGCTGCCCGCCGCCGTCCCGGCCGCGCTCGCGCCGTACTACGCGCAGCGACTGGCCTGGCAGCCCTGCGACAACGGGTTCGAGTGCACCACGTTCCGGGTGCCGCTGGACTACGACCACCCGGGGAGCAGTGACCTCACCCTGGCGGCCGCCCGCGCGGCGGCATCGCCTGCCTCCCCCTCCGCCACCGCGCCGTCCGCCTCCCCGGTCACGCGGCTCGGCTCCCTGCTGCTCAACCCGGGCGGGCCCGGCGGCTCGGCGATCGAGTACCTGGAGGCCGCCGCCGGGACGTACAACCACGGGGTGCGGGCCCGGTACGACCTGGTCGGCCTCGACCCGCGCGGGGTGGGCCGCAGCAACCCCGTCAGCTGCCTGAGCGGCGACCGGATGGACGCCTACACCACCGTCGGCCTGACCCCCGGTGACCAGCACGGCATCGACGCGCTGATCGCCGCCGACAAGGAGTTCGCGGCGGGGTGCCACCAGCAGGCCGGGGCGGCGCTCGGCCACCTCAGCACCGTCGAGGGCGCCCGCGACATGGACGTGCTGCGCGCCCTGCTCGGCGACGAGAGGCTCAACTTCGTCGGCAAGTCCTACGGCACCTTCCTCGGCGCCACCTACGCCGGGCTGTTCCCGAGCCGGGTCGGGCGGCTGGTGCTGGACGGCGCGATGGACCCGTCGCTCGACTCCGTCACCGGCAACCGCACCCAGGCGGGCGGTTTCGAGACGGCCTGGGCCGCCTTCGCCAAGGACTGCGCCGCCCGCGAGGACTGCCCGCTGGGCCGCACCGAACAGCAGGTCGGCGACCGGCTCACCGCCCTGCTCGCGGGTGTCCGCGGCACCCCGCTGCCCACCACCACGGGCGGCCGCCGGCTCACCGGGTCCCAGGCGACCACCGGCGTCATCCAGGCCATGTACGCCGACTTCCTGTGGCCGCGGCTGCGCACCGCGCTCGCCGACGCCGAGGCCGGCGACGGCACCGGGCTGCTGAAGCTGTCCGACGACTACTACGGGCGCGAGGCGGACGGCTCGTACCCCAACCTGATGTTCGCCAACACCGCGGTGAACTGCCTCGACCTGCCCGCCCCGTTCCGCGGACCGGAGGACGTCCAGCGGGCGGTGCCGGAGTTCGAGCGGGTCTCCCCGCACTTCGGGCGCGACATGGCCTGGATGGCCCTGGCCTGCACCTACTGGCCGGTCCGGGCCACCGGCGCGGCGCACACCATCCGGGCCGCCGGCGCCGCCCCGATCGTCGTCATCGGCACCACCCGCGACCCGGCCACCCCGTACGCCTGGGCCCAGTCGCTGGCCGGCCAGCTGGAGTCCGGCCGACTGCTGACCTTCGACGGCGACGGCCACACCGCGTACGGCCGGCACAGCACCTGCGTGGACGGAGCGGTGAACCGCTTCCTGCTGACCGGGGAGGCCCCTGAGCAGGGCAAGCGCTGCGACCGGTAGCGCCGGGGCGCCGGGGCTCCGGCGTCGGCCGTCCGACAGGTGGTTTGCACTTCAACCGATCACCGGTGCGACGTTACGATGAGCGCCCCCTGTCACCCTCCCCCGCACCGGAGCTCATCGTGCTCGGAGTCAACGACCTGGCGACGTACGTCCTCGGCGCCCTCGTCATCGTCCTCCTGCCCGGCCCCAACTCCCTGTACGTCCTGTCCGTCGCGGCCCGCAAGGGCATCCGCACCGGCTACCGGGCCGCGGCCGGCGTCTTCGTCGGCGACCTCACCCTGATCAGCCTCACCTCGCTGGGCGCGGCCTCCCTGCTCAAGGCCAACCCGGCCGTCTTCGCCGTGGTCAAGTTCGGCGGCGCCGCCTACCTCCTCTGGCTCGGCTACGGCATGCTCCGCGCCGCCCGCCAGCTCTGGCGCGAACACCGGGCCGCCGCCGACCCCACCGTCGAACCGGCCCCCGAGTCCGCCGAGAACCCCTTCCGCCGCGCCCTGGTGGTCAGCCTCCTCAACCCGAAGGCCATCCTCTTCCTGCTCTCCTTCTTCACCCAGTTCGTCGACCCCTCCTACGGCCAGCCCGTCCTCTCCTTCGCCCTCCTCGGCGGCATCCTCCAGGCCTTCAGCTTCCTCTACCTCTCCCTCCTGATCTTCGCGGGCACCACCCTCGCCACCGCCTTCCGCCGCCGCAAGCGCCTCTCCGCCACCCTCACCAGCGGCGTCGCCGTCCTCTTCGCGGGCTTCGCCGCCAAACTCGCCGTCTCCTCCGCCTGACCCCCGGCCCCGGATACCGGGTACGGATCACCCGCGAACCTGTGTAGACTGGCCCGCGTTGCCGCCACACACGGCAACGGCGCCGCCTTAGCTCAGTTGGCCAGAGCAACGCACTCGTAATGCGTAGGTCGCGGGTTCGAATCCCGCAGGCGGCTCAGTGTGAAAGGCCCAGGCCGGATCCAATCCGGCCTGGGCCTTTTTGCGTGCCGTGGGCGGGGCCGGGCGTGGTGGGCGAGGGGGCGGATTCGGCGGGGAAACCGCCTCTTTGGTCATACGGGATATCTGCCGAACGGCAGATGGCAGGGGGCTGGGGATCGGTCAGGCTTGCGGCGTGCTCAGGGGGCCGGGGGTGTGCGGCCCGAGAGGTGCGTTCGATTCCAGCCGTAAGGAGGGCGTGGTGGACCGACGCTCGAAGTCCGTACCCGCGTTGTTCGGCCTCGTGGTGGCCGTTCTCGTTCCGCTCGTCGGGTGTGCCAATGCCGTGGACGCCGCGCCGGAGGACAAGACCTTCGCGTTCGCGGGGGAGAAGTTGGACGTGAAGTCGCACGGTGCTCCGGCCGATCTCGTCGCGGCGGACCGGCCGGACGTCAAGGTCACCCGCTGGTTCGACACGAGCGGCAAGGTCGGCGGTGTCAAGGAGTCCTGGACGCTGGCGGACGGGGTCCTGGAACTGCGGGCGGGGTGTTCGGGGCTCGCCAACTGCGACACGAAGTACCGGGTCGAGGTGCCCAGGGGCGTCGCGGTGCTGCGGGACGGGCGCGAGACGGAGCTCAAGGGGTGAGGGGGACGAGGGGGACGAGTCGTGTCGGAGAAGGGGCGGGCATGCTCGAACTGATCGACGTCACCAAGGAGTACAGGGGTGGCAAGCGGGCCGTCGACGGCGTCACGATGCGCCTCGGCCCGGGGATGGTGGGGCTGCTGGGGCCGAACGGTGCGGGGAAGTCGTCGTTGATGCGGATCGTGGCGACGGTGACCCGGCCCACGAGTGGGCAGGTGCGGTACGAGGGCGTCGACGTGGTGGCGGAGCCGGACCGGCTGCGTCGGCAACTCGGTTACCTGCCGCAGGACTTCGGGGTCTACCCGAACCTGACCTCGCGGGAGTTCCTGTCCTACCTGGCCGCCGCCAAAGGGATCGGCGCCCGCTCGGCCCGGGCCCGGATCGACGAGCTGATCCAGCTGGTCAACCTGACCGAGGCGGTCAAGCGCCCGCTCGGCGCGTACTCGGGCGGCATGCTGCGCAGGGTCGGCATCGCGCAGGCCCTGCTGGCCGACCCCAGGGTGATCGTGGTCGACGAGCCGACCGCCGGGCTGGACCCGGAGGAGCGGGTGCGCTTCCGCAACCTGCTGAGCGAGCTCGCGGCGGACCGGGTCGTGATGCTCTCGACCCACATCGTCTCCGACGTCGAGTCGGTCGCCTCCGACATCGCCGTGGTCGCGCACGGCCGGCTGCTGCGCCGGGGGGCGCCCGACGAGCTGCTCCGGGAGATCGACGGGCAGGTGTGGGAGGCGGTGCTCCCCCCGGCGGACCTCCTGGAGGTGCAGGCCCGCCACGTGGTCAGCCGGATGGTGCGGACGGGGTGCGGGGTGCGGGTGCGGCTGCTCGCCGACGCGAGGCCCTGGCCGGACGCCGTCCCGGTGGCGCCGGACCTGGAGGACGCCTACCTGGGTGTCATCCACCGCTCGGGGGAGCGAAGCGGCGGTGTCCACCCGGCCGGGCACTCGGCCGGCCGGCGGGAGGCGCGGCGATGAGCGTGGGGGCGACGACGCGGGGGCGGGCATCGGGGCGGGTGTCGCTGTTCGCGGGGCTGGCGGTCGGCGACTTCCGCGACCGGGTGCGCCGGCCGGTGTACGCGGTGACGCTGCTCGCCGCGGTCGGGCTCGGCTACCTGGCCGTACCGGACGCCGGCGGGCACTGGACGATCATGGACGTGGGCGGCAACCGGGGGGTCTACAACAGCGCCTACGTCGGCGCGGTCACCGCGCTGGCCGGCGCGCTCTGGCTCACCTTCGGCGGCTTCTACGTGGTGCGCGGCGGCATCGCCCGGGACGAGAGGAGCGGGGTCGGCCAGGTCCTCGCCGCCACCCCGCTGCGCACCTCCCACTACCTCCTGGCCAAGTTCCTGAGCAACCTGCTGGTGCTCGCCTCCATGGTCGGCGTGCTGGCCGTCACCGCGCTGTTGATGCAGTTCGCCCGCGGCGAGGACCGTTCGCTCGACCCGATGGCGCTGCTGCAGCCGTTCCTGCTGCTCTCGCTGCCCTTGATGGCGATCACCGCGGCGGCGGCGCTGCTGTTCGAGACGGTGCCGCTGCTGCGGGGCGGCTGCGGGAACGTCGTCTGGTCCGTGGTGGCCATGGTGATAGCGATCGGCGGGCAGTCGGCCTCCGCGCCGCTGGACGGTCTCGGAGTGAACCCGGTCGCGCGGTCGATGGGCGTGGCGCTGGAGGCCCAGCACGGGACGGTCGACCCGGGCGGCTTCAGCCTCGGCCTGACCAAGGTCGACAAGCCGCTGGGCACCTTCGTCTGGAGCGGTTTCGACCCGTCCTCCGGCTACGTCCTCGGCCGGCTGGCGCTGTTCCTGGCGGCGTTCGTGGTGGCGCTGCTGCCGACCCTGTGGTTCGGCAGGTTCGATCCCGCCCGCGGGTCGGGTGGTACGGCCGCCCCGGTTCGGGCCGCCGTCGAGACGGCGGGCGCGCCGTCCGTGCACGACGGCGCGGAGCCCGCGGGGGCCCGGTGGGCGACCGCACCGGGCGCCCTGCCGCGGACCGAGCCGGGGATCGAGTCGCGGACCGAGCCGCGGCGGGCCGGGGCGTTCGGACGGCTGCTGGCGGGCGAGGTCCGCATCCTGGTGCAGGGCGTGTCCCGCTGGTGGTGGCTGGTCGCCGCGGGGCTGACGGTGGCCGGGTTCGCGATGCCGCTGAACGTCGTCACCGGCCTGCTGCTGCCGCTGTCGTGGCTGTGGCCGGTCCTGCTCTGGTCCAGGCTCGGCAGCCAGCAGGTCGAGAACGGTCTGGAGGTACTGCTCGGGTCCTACCCGTCGGCCCGGCGCCGGCTGCTGGCCGAATGGGCGTCCGGGCTGGTGCTCACCTCGGTGACGGGCCTCGCCCCGCTGATACGCATGCTGGTGGCGGGGGACGGCGCGGGGGCGGCGAGTTGGCTCGGTGGCGCGTTGTTCGTTCCCTCGATGGCCATGGCGCTCGGCGTGGTGAGCCGGAGCCACCGGCTCTTCCAGGCGGTCTACCTGCCGCTCTGGTGGATCCTCGTCAACAACGTCGCCGCCGTCGACTTCATGGGGGCGGTGCGGGTGAACGGCAGTCCGGCCGGGCCGGGGCCGCTGCTGGTCGGGGCGCTGTCCGCGGTCATGCTCGCGGTGGTGTTCCTGGTCGGCGCCGCCCGACGGAACGTCAAGGGCTGAGCCGGAAAGGGAGAGACATGGGCCGGGCGGGGGCGGGTCGGAGGCCGACGGAAGCCGGGAGCCCGGGCCGTCGGTGGACGACCCGGGCTCCCCCGTGCTGTGGGGTGCGGCGCGTCTCCTACTCGTCGTCGCCGAGGTCGCCCGCGAGGTCGCCCGCGAGGTCGCCCGCGAGGTCGCCGTCCGGGGTGCCGTTGATCGCGTAGCCTTGCCGGCGCGCCTCGTAGCAGGCCACGGTCGCGGCCGCCGAGACGTTCAGCGAGCCGACCCGGCCCAGCTGCGGCACGAACACCACCTGGTCGCAGAGTGCCAGGGCCTCGGGGGTGATCCCGCGGTCCTCGTGTCCGAGCACGAAGGCCACCGCCGGGGTCAGCTCGGCCGCGAACATCGGCACCGCTTCGTCCGCCAGCTCCAGGCCGACGACCTTGTAACCGTCCGCCTTGGCCGCCGCGACGGCCTCGGCGATGGTCGGGAAGTGCTCCACCTTCAGGTACTTGTCGGTGCCCATCGCGGCCTTCTGGGCGCCGGACGAGCGCACCGACGGGGTGTCCCCGACCAGGTAGAGCTTCTCGGCGCCCATCGCCGCGCCGGTGCGGACCAACGAGCCGACGTTGAACGGCGACTGGAGGTTCTCCAGGATCATCGCGAGCCGGAACTCGTTGCTGCGCCGCCAGGAGCGGTGCAGACGCTTCAGTTCGGTCCCGCGCAGCTGCTTCACGTCGTCGTACCTCGTCCACTCTCGGAGCCCTCGCCCACCTCGGGGCGGGGCCGCGCTTCCAGGATCCGTACCCCGTTGACCGACGTGACCCGAGTGGTCGGGTAGCCCTGCTCGTTCAGCCACTTCTGGAGCGAGTCCGAGCCCAGGTGCTTCTGCACCACCAGGAACGCCGAGCCGTCCGGGGTCAGCCGGTCGAGCCAGTGCGTGAGCAGGCGGCGCAGCGCGGCCTTGCCGATCCGGATCGGCGGGTTGGAGTAGATGGTGGCGAAGCGGACGTCCTCGGGGACGTCGTCGGGCAGGGCCGCCTGGACGTTGCCGAGCCCCAGCGACTCGGCGTTCAGCCGGACCAGCTCCAGGGCGCGCTCGTTGACGTCCACCGCCCAGACCGGGAGGCGCTTGCGGCGGCTCGCCCAGGTCAGGGCGATCGGGCCGTAGCCGCAGCCGATGTCCAGGATCGGGCCGCGCACCCGCGGCTGCGGGGCGTGCTCCAGCAGGATCCGGGTGCACGGGTCGAGCCGGCTGCGGGAGAACACTCCGGTGTCGGTGGTCAGTTCCAGGGTGAGGTCCGGCAGGGAGACCGTGATCGGCCGACGGTCGCTGGCGACCTCGGGTGCACCGGTGAAGTAGTGCGAGCCGGACATGATTTCCCCGTCGTTCGTATGGGCCTCGGGGCCACCGGGTGGGTGTGGGTCAGCCCTTCGTACGGCACCGATCGTACCCCCGGTGGCCCGCAGGGCGTTCCGGCCGCCGTGCCGTCCGCAGCTCCGGCCGCCGTTCCGTACAGCCGTCCGGGCAGCGGTCCGGGCAGCGGTCCGGACATCGGCCGGGACACCGACCCCGACATCGGCCGGGACGGCTGCGCGGTCAGACGGTGCCGGGGTTCTTGCGGGTGGCCACGTTGATGCGGTTCCAGGCGTTGATGGTGAAACAGACCGAGATCAGCTGTGCCAGCTCGGCCTCCGCGAAGTGCGCGGCGGCCCGGTCGTAGACCGCGTCGGAGACGCCGCCGCCGATCCGGGTGATCTCCTCGGCCAGCGCCAGGGCGGCCCGCTCGCGCTCGGTGTACACCCCGGCCGGGGCCTCCGGCCAGACCGGCAGCAGGTAGATCCGCTCGTCGGTCTCGCCGGCCTTGCGGGCGTCCTTGGCGTGCATGTCCAGGCAGTACGCGCAGCCGTTCAGCTGGGAGGTGCGCATCTGGACGAGCTCGACCAGGGCCGGGTCCAGGCCCTCGCGGGCGGCGGCGTCCAGGGCGATCATCGCGCGGAACACCTTGGGGACGGTGCGGGCGTAGTCGAGGCGGGCGGTGGCCTCGGCGGCCTCGGTGTGCGGGGCGGTCCGGGTGCTCTCGTTCGTTGTCATGACGACGACCCTAGGTGCGGAATGAACCCTCATCCTGGGTCATTGAACGGCGTTTTTCATGGGTCAATCCGGCCGGTCGGACAGGGGTGTCCGCAGGAGCCCCGGCAACACGCCGGAGCGGCGTCGGCACTTCGCGTCCGGGTGCCGGGCGGCGGATACTGCCAGTACGCCAGCCGGGCCCGTGAAGGCCTCCGAACAGTGAGGACGGATGCCATGCCGCAGGAACAGCACGAGGAATACCTGATCGAGGAGAGCGCCGAGACCGTCGAGCCCGACGAGAAGGCACCCGAGGGCGACACGTACGACGAGGTGGCCGAACGCCGGGCCCTCGGTGCGGATCAGGCGACCGACGTCGCGGATGTCGTGGAACAGACCCGGGCGGTCCGCCACGACGAGGAGGAGTACCGGGAGTAGCCGGGCGGGAACCCGGAGGCCACCCACTGCCGCCGCGGCCCGGCCGCCCAGCCCGCCGGGCCCGGCCGATGGCCCACCCGCCGGGCCCGGCTACAGGGCCCGGCGGCGTTGCAGCCAGACGAAGGCCGCCCAGCCGGGCAGCACCGGCAGGATCAGCGTCAGCAGGCGGTACAGCGCCACCGCGGCCAGTGCGCCGCCCCGCTCCATCGACGCGGTCTGCTGGAGCAGTGTCAGCAGCATCCCGTCCACCGCGCCGGCCCCGCCCGGGGTCGGCGCCGCGCTGCCCACCGCGTTGCCCACCAGGAACACCACCGCGACCGAGGCGAAGGACGGCTCCTTGCCGATCGCCCGGGCGCAGCAGTACAGGCAGGCGATCAGGCAGATCGACACCAGCAGCTGCCCGGTGACGCCCACCGCCAGCCGGGCCGGGCTGCGCAGCAGGTCCAGCAGTCGCGGCAGCACCTCGGCGGTCAGCGGACGCAGCCGGGTCGCCAGCCACCGCCGGGCCACCGGGATCGCCGACACCACCGCTAGCAGCGCCGCGGCCCCCGCCAGCCCGCCGGCCACCGCGGGCAGCGCGTCCAGCTCGGAGCCGCCCGGCTCGAAACCCAGCAGGTAGACGAAGGCCCCCAGCTGCAGCAGGTGCAGCACCAGGCCGATCAGCGTCCCCACCCCGACGCTGGACAGCGCCTGCGCGGTGGGGATGCCGGCCTGCTGCAACAGGCGGGTGTTCAGCGCGACCCCGCCGACGCCGCCGGGCGACACCAGCTTCACGAACGACCCGGCCACCTGCGCCAGCACCGCGTTGCGGAAGTCCAACCGCTCCGGTACGAAGCCGACGAAGCCCATGGCCGCCGCGACGTGGCTGGTCGCCGCCGCGGCCAGTGCCAGCAGCAGCCACCAGGGGTCGGCGTCCGCGAGCGCGGAGACCGGGTTGTCCTCCGTCGCGAACAGCTGCGGGATCAGCAGCCAGCCGGCCACCACCCCGCCCACGACGACCAGCAGGGTCCGCGGCCGGAGCCGTTCCAGCCGCACCGGTCGGCCGACCACCTGCGGGCGGGTGCGCAGGACCTCCGCGCGGATCTCGTCGAGCAGGCCGCCGGGGGCTGGGGCGTCGTGCGGAGGGTCCGGCTCGGTGGTGGAGGCGGTGCCGGCGGTAGGGGTGCCGGCGGTAGCGGTGACGGCGGGGGAGGGGGCGTTGGGGGAGGGGACGGCCGGCCGGGGAACCGCCGAGGCGGCCGGCCCGCTCGCGCTCCCGGCTGCGCCGTCGGTGCCGCCCGCCCCGCCGCCGGCCCGGGCGGGGGAGTGCTTCGCGTGCCGCTTGAGGGCACGGCGGGTGGTGTGGGTGAGGGCGATGGGCTGAAGCAGGGGGAGGGCGGCGCCGACGGGGTCCGGGCCGAGGACGGCGGTGGCCGTACGGACGGAGCGGGCGGCGCCGGCGCGGAGGGCGAGGGTGGTGAGGAGCTGGGCGAGGTCGCAGAGCAGCACGAGTTCGGTGGCGGCGATGTCGCCGTCGGCGAAGCCGACCAAGTGCACCGCGCCCGAGTCGTCGACCAGCAGGGAGGAGGGGACGAGGGCGCGGTGGGCGATCTCGCGGCGCTGGAGCAGGGCGAGCTGCTGCCAGGCGTCGGTGAGCAGCTCGTCGGTGATCTCCTCGTCGGCGAGTTCGTCGAGGGTGCGCCCGGCGATCCGCTCGTACGCGATGAGGGCCGTGTCCTGGCCGAGCCCGGCGGTGGCGGCGATGCGGCGGGTGCGGACGCCGGCCGCGAGGGCCGCGTACGTGACCAGAGCCTCGTGCTCCAGCCCGGTGCGCGGGGAGCGCAGGACGCGCGGGTCGGGGGCGGTGCGCAGGCGCAGCCGGCGCCAGGCGCGCTGGACGGCGGCGGCGGTGACGGCCTGCCGGTCGAGCAGCTGGACGTCGAGTTCGGGGCGGCCGTCGGCCTGCCGGACCCGGTAGCGGTCGGGGCCCGCCGGCTGCGCCTCGACCGGGCGCAGGCCGCTGTCGCGCAGGGTGCGCAGGATCTCGCCGGGCCGGGGGCGGGGGTCGGGGGTGCCGACCGCGTACAGCGTGCCGTGGGCGCCGGTCCAGCCGATCAGCAGCCCGAGCAGGAGCGCGGTGGGGGTGGCGTACCCGCTGGTCAGTCCGGCGAGACCGGAGAGGGTGAGGACGGTCCAGGGCAGGCGGCGTTCCCGGCTGCCGGAGGCGGTCATGAAGGCGAGCACCGGCGCGAGGTAGCCGTAGACGGGCTCGGTGTGCCCGAGCCCGCCGCCGGGCAGCGGCTGGGTGAGCGCGCTGAGCAGCGAGACCGGGGCGAGGCCGTCGGCCCAGAGGTCCAGGCCGAGGGTGGCACCGTACGCGAGGACGGCGGCGAGCAGCCCGTCGGAGACCTGCTGGACGGCGCGCCGCCGGTCCGGGCCCAGCAGCCGGCGGAGGGAGAGGCCGACCGGCAGCAGCAGGACGGCGGCGGTGGTGAGTCCGCCGGCCAGGCTCGCCAGCGGGCGTGGCACCAGCGCGGCCGCCTCGGCGACGTCGGCGGCGATGCCGCCGGTGGTGGCGCGGGCGTAGTCGGCGAGCAGCAGGCAGAGGGCGATGGTGAACAGGCCGCCGAGCATCCGGATCAGGGCGACGGGCTGCCGGACCCGGTCGGTGGCGGGCAGCGGGCGGGCCCGGAACCGGCCGGGGTCGGCCTGTTCGGGTATCCGGGCGGTGGCCGTCCCGGCGCCGCCGTCGGCCGGCACCGTGCCGCTGTCCCGCTGCGCGGGCGCACCGCCGGGGTCGCCCCCGCCGGTGTCGTCGTTCGTTCTCCCCGTCACGATCGCCACGAGTGGCATGCTCCCATGCCGCCCGTGGGTGCGGAGCGGGGATTCCCCGGCCCCGGTAGGACGTGGCCGAAGAGAGCCCCTGGGCCCGCCGGGTCGGCAGGGTGACCAGGTGGCGCGGGTTGACGTGCCGGGGCGGCCGGCGGCGTACCCGAGGAGGTCGGCGGAGACGTCCTCGGCCCCGAGCGCCGAAACGAGGACGGCGTCGGACCCGCCGCCGAGCCGTGTGCGCGGCGCCGGGTCGTCGGTGTGCCCGCCGAACCCGCGTCGTGGGCGGGGGACGGCCGGCTGCGCCGGGGCGAACTGGCTTTGCGCGGCCGGGACTTCCCGTGGCCCCGGGCGGACCGGCCACCGGCCGTCCCCCGGCGCCCCGACGGGCCGGCCCGCCCGCCGGGGCGGCAGCGTCCTGAGCAGGCGCCGCGCGCCCGACCGGCATAGCCTTCAGGCATGAGCGCCTGCGAAGACCTCGCTCTGGCCCCTCGGACCATCGAGGCCCGCCCGCCCGCCGACGGCTGCGCCGACTGCCTGGCGCAGGGCCGCCGGGACTGGGTGCACCTGCGGATCTGTCTGGACTGCGGCCACATCGGCTGCTGCGACTTCTCGCCGCAGCGGCACGCGACCGCGCACTTCCACAACACCTCCCACCCGGTGATCCGCTCCTACGAGCCGGGGGAGGACTGGCGTTGGTGCTTCGTCCACGAGGTCATGGGCTGAGGCGGTGCTCATGTGCGTCTCCCGTGCTTCCCGCAGTGGCACGGGGCCTCGACCCGGGTAAAATCCGGACATAACGCTACGCCTGTGCGGCCCCTCCGGACGGCATCCGTCCGGCCGGTGGCCGACGAAGGGAGGCCGACGATGACCAGGCGAATCCCCGGCAGCGCCGCCAGGTTCCGCCAGGGCGCCGAGGAACTGCTGGAGCGCCGGGGCATGGCGAGCCCGCCCACCCGGCTCGCCCCGAAGCCGAGCGCCGGCGCGACGTCCCACGCCGCCGCCGGAGGCGGCCTGGGCGAGGCCTTCCGCCACGGCGGGAGGGACGCGCCGGGCGCGACGATGCGCACGGCCCCGGCGATGCACGCCGAGCTCAAGGGGCACCGGCACCGCGGCGCGGAGAAGCACTCCGCCCACTGAGGCGCGGCGTACCGCGGGGCGGGCGCCCGGGGGCGCCTTCGAGCGCCCGCCCGCCTCTGACGTGCGCTCAAAGGCGTTTCCGGGGCTCCCGGAAGCGGCTGGGGGGCTCCCGGAGGCCGCTGTCAGTGGCGTGCGCTACGTTCGTCCCGCTCATCAGGGCACAGGCACACGCACAGGCACAGGCACACGGCAGGACGACGGGGGCGGGCGCACCATGGCCGACGTGATCACGGAGGAGCCGGTCGAGCTCCAGCTGGAGCGGTACCGCACCGAGCTGACCGGCTACTGCTACCGCATGCTCGGCTCGGTCTTCGAGGCCGAGGACGCGGTGCAGGAGACGATGGTTCGCGCCTGGCGCGGGCACCGGGGCTTCGAGGGGCGGGCCGCGCTGCGCTCCTGGCTGTACCGAATAGCCACCAACGTCTGCCTGGACGCGCTGAACGGCCGCAACAGCCGGGCCCGGCCGATGGACCTCGCGGGCCCGGTCACGGTGGCCACGGCGCACGGCACCCAGCTGCCCGAGGTGACGTGGGTCGGACCGGCGCCGGACGGCCGGGTGCTGCCCGAGTCGGGGGACCCGGCCGACGTGGCGGCCCAGCGGGAGTCGGTGAAGCTGGCCTTCGTCGCCGTGCTCCAGCGCCTCGCGCCCCGGCAGCGGGCGGTGCTGATCCTGCGCGAGGTGCTCGGCTGGAAGGCCGCGGAGGTGGCCGAACTGCTCGGCGTCACCGTGGCGTCGGTCAACAGCGCGCTCCAGCGCGCCCGGGCGGTGCTCGCCACCGACCCCTCGGCGACCCGGCCGGCCCCCGAGCTGGACGAGGACCACCGCGCGCTGCTGGACCGCTACGTCCGCGCCTTCGAGGCCTACGACATGGAGGGTCTCACCGCGCTGCTGCACGAGGACGTCACGCTCAACATGCCGCCGTTCGCGATGTGGCTGCGCGGGCAGGACGAGATCCGTGACTGGATGCTGGGCCCCGGGCACGCCTGCCGCGGTTCCCGGCTGCTCCCGGTGACGGCCAACGGCGGCCGGGCCTTCGGCCAGTACCGTCCGAGTCCGGCGGGCGGGCACGAGCCGTGGTCACTGATCGTGCTGGAGGTGTCTCAGGGGCGGATCACCACGCTCACCAACTTCCTGGACACCGACGTGCTGTTCCCGCTCTTCGGCCTCCCGCCCCGGCTGCCGGCCGAGCCCGCGGCGCCCGCCGGGGGCTCCGTGGGCCTGGTGGAGCCCGTCGCCGAGTAGCTCCGCGAGGTCCAGGGGGTCGGTCGCGCCGGGGAGCAGTGCCGAGAGGCCGCTGAACGCCAGCAGTTCGCGCAGCGGGCCGCCGGCGTTCAGCAGCACCACGGCCACCCCGTGCCGCGAGGCGGCCAGTCGCAGCCGGGCGAGCGCGTCGACGACGGCCAGGTCGGGGGCGGTGAGCGCCCCCAGGTCGCAGGTCAGTACGGGGCTTTCCGGTGTGGTCTCCATGGTGTCCATGGCGGGTAGGACCGCCGGGGCGGCTCCGACTCATCGGTCCGCCGGCGGAGCCGGGTGGCAGAGTGGGGGCGACCGAACCCACCTGCCCCCGGAGGACCGCCGTGTCGGCCGAGCCCGTTGAGCCCCTGAAGTCCCGCGAGGAATGGCTGGCCTCCCTGCCCCGGATCTACGCGGCGGCGGGCTGCCTGCTGCGGGACGAGTCCGGCCGGATCCTGATCGTGAAGGCCGGGTACCGCGAGCACTGGCAGTTCCCGGGCGGCACGATCGACCTCGGCGAGGGCCCGGTCGAGTGCGCCGCGCGGGAGTTGGTGGAGGAGACCGGAATCGTCCGGGAGGCGGGCGAGCTGCTGGCGATCTCCTGGACCCACGCCTCGGCCGAACTCGACCACCCCGCCCAGCACTTCATGTTCGACTTCGGTACCGTCCCGGACGGCACCCCCGTGACCGTCCCGGCCGGTGAACTGGACGACTACCGCTGGGCGTCGATCGAGGACGCCCTGGTCCTGCTGGGGCCGGCCCGTTCGGCGCGGCTGCGGGCGGCGCTGGAGGCGGCGGAGGACGGCCGGGTCCGGATCGTCACCACCCACGTCTCCGGGTTCTGAGCGGAAGTGCCGCACGCCGGCCGGGAGTTCCGTCCGGCGTGCGGCGCAGCGGAGCGGGGCAGGTCGGGACGGGACGGCGTCGACCGGGGCCCGGGTCGGCGCCGACACCGGCACTTCGCCGCTCCGCACCTCACCCTTCCGGCTCGGACTCCGGGTTCCGGGCGGCGATGATGGCGGCGATCGCCTCCGAGACGAAGGCCTCCGTCTCGGACTTGTCCACCTTGAGCCCGGCCAGCACGCCCTGGCCGTTCTCCAGCTCCAGCAGCGCGAGCAGGATGTGCTCGGTGCCGACGTAGTTGTGTCCGAGCTTGAGCGCCTCCCGGAAGGTCAGCTCCACCGCCTTCTTGCCCTGGGCGTCGTACGGGATCAGCGCGGGCACCGTCTGCTCGACGGCGTCCGGCAGCGCGGCGGTGGCGGCCCGGCGGACGGCCTCCGGGGTGACGCCCTGGGCGGCGAGGGCCTTGACCGCGATGCCCTCGGGCTCGGCGAGCAGGCCGAGCAGCAGGTGCACGTCGGTGATCTCGGCGTTGCCCGCCTTCCTGGCCTCCTCCTGCGAGGCCACCACGACCTTGCGGGCCCGGGGCGTGAACCGGCTGAAGCCCTGGCTGGGGTCGAGGTCGTTGGGGGTGCCCGGGTCCTTGGGGACGAAGCGCTTCTGGGCGGCCTGCTTGCTGACGCCCATGCTGCGGCCGATGTCGGTCCAGGAGGCGCCGGAGCGGCGGGCCTGGTCGACGAAGTGGCCGATGAGGTGGTCGGCGAGGTCGCCGAGGTGGTCGGCGGCGATGACCGCGTCGGAGAGCTGGTCGAGCGCGTCGGTGTGGACCTTCTTGATCGCGGCGATCAGGTCGTCGAGGCGCAGCGGAGTGGTGTTGGGAACAACGGGATTCTCCATGCGTCAACCGTAGGTTGTCGATCCGAGGATCGTCAACCATCGGTTGACGCCAGTTGTGGGTGTGGTTTCCGGCAGCCTCAGGCGTCCGGCAGCAGCCGCTCCCGGACGGCGGCGATCCGCTCGGGCGCGACGCCCGCCGCGAGCAGGTAGTCGACCGGCTCGAACCCGTCGAGCGCGGACGCCAGGGCGGCCTCGGCGGTGGTCCCGGCCTCGGCGAGCACCGCGTCGATCCGGCGGTACGGATCCGGCAGGCCCAGCATCCCGTACAGCGGACGGATGTTGGGGGTGCTGAGCAGGTAGTCCTCGGCGATCGCGGCCCGGTCGACCCCGGCCAGGGCGAGCAGCAGCAGGGCGGCCAGGCCGGTGCGGTCACGGCCGGCGCCGCAGTGCACCACCACGCCCCCGGGGCGGGCGCCGGCGATCGCGGAGACCAGTGCGGCGGCGGCGTGCGGGCAGTGGTCCAGGTACGGGCGGAGCGCGAGCGGGGTGCCGTCCAGCCGCCCGTGGGCCTCCCACCAGCCGGGGCCGGCGAGCTCGTCCAGCGGGACGCGGATCAGCTCGACGTCGGCGGGGAGCGGGAGGAGCGGCCGGTGCTCCTCGGCGTTGCGCAGGTCGACCACGGTGCGGACGCCGTGGTCGAGGAGGGCGTCCCAGCCCTCGGCGGTGAGACGGTCCAGGTTGTCGGCCCGGACGACGGCGCCGCGGGCGGTGGGCCGGCCGGAGGCGGTGGGCAGCCCGCCGAGGTCGCGGACGTTCAGGCAGCCGTCCCAGACGAGGGTGCGGTCCTCGGTGCTGCGCGGCGCGTGCGTCGTCCGGTTCATGGGGCTCCCCGTTTCCTCGACGGGGGCCCGTTACCCCCTCGTTATGAACGACTCCCGGGACATCCGGATGGTTCCTCGCTGTTCGAGCCGTCGGCACCGGCCGTTCAGGGAGCGGGAGGGCCGCGGACCCGGGGCGGGGCCACCGGGTGCGGGGGAGGGGAGGGCCGTCGGTCCGCAGCGGACCGGACGGTCAGGCGGCCGTCGGGGCCTCGGTCTCGGTGCGGACCAGCCGCTCGATCGGCTCGACCGCGATCTGGCCGAGCATCGAACCGCCCGCGATCGCGCCGATCAGGAAGACGGTGGACAGCCAGGCCATGGTCGACACCGGCAGGGTGAAGGCGCCGACCACCCGGGCCGTGCACTCGGCCAGCAGCGCGGTGCCCCAGATGCCAGAGAAGAGGCGCTCGTGGCGGCGGAAGGCCCGTGACCCGGCGGCGCGGCCCTCGACCAGCCGCTGCCAGGCGGCGGCGCGCTCCCGCCGGCCCTTGGTCATGAAGGGCATCAGCACCGGGGTCATCACCGGCCGTCCGATCAGCGCGGAGACCAGGATCGCCAGCGCCACGGTGCCGCTCAGCCCGCCGTCCTTGGCGATCATCAGCCGGGCGTCGCCGGTGACGAAGGTCAGCGCCAGGCCCGCCAGGTTGACGGCCAGCATCAGCGAGGCCCACAGGTTGAGCCGGCGCTCGGTCAGCAGGCCGAGGATGGTCCGGGCGGCGGGGAAGGCGCTGCTCCAGGCCAGCGCGGCGAACTCGCTCAGGCCGAAGGCCGAGTGCAGCAGGTAGTAGCCGGCCAGCGGGGCGACCACGTCGAGGGCGAGCGGGCGGAGCCCGGAGACCAGCGGGTCGGACGCCTCGGCGTGGGTGGCGACCGGTTCGGTGGCGGTGGTGGTGGCGCGGGCGGCGGTGACACTGACGGTCTGGCTCACGGTGGTTTCCTCCCCGGCTGGTGGCCGCGGGCCGCTGCCCGCGTCGTGCCTCCAGTCTTTCCGCCGGGCCTCCGCCGGAGCAGTGCCGTCCGTTGCGTCATCCGCGTGACAGCTGTCATGGTGCGGGCCGTGACACTAGCCCTGACCTGCGGTTTTCCGCTCCTCGGCGGATGGGGTCGCCAACCCCCGGAGCGGGCCGCTACCCCTCGACGGGGAAGGTCCACAGCTCGCGGCCCAGCGTGTCCAGGCATCGGACGGTGCCGAAGCGCTCGTCCCCGGCGGACAGGAAGCCCCGTGCGACCCCCGCCAGGACCGTCCGGGCGACGCCGTCGCCCCGGGTCCAGGCCCCGGTCAGCACCAGGGCCTTGTCGGCCAGCTCGGCGCGCTGCACCCGGGCCACCGCGGCGGTCAGCAGTACGGCGTTGACCGCCTCCAGCTCGCCGGGCAGGAGGTAGGCCTCCCCGGTGGGGGCGCGGTCCGCCTCGGCCCGGCGCCGCAGCTCGGGCAGGCCGTAGTGGCGGACGGCGGCGACGGCGTCGTCCAGCGGGAGCTGCCAGCGCGGCCCGGGCAGCACCTCCCACCAGACGTCCTCGCCGACCGGCAGCACCTCGCCGATCCGGGCCCGCCAGGCCTCGATGCCGTAGGGGGTGCGCGGGTCGGGCCGGTGACCGGGGAGGTCCGCGAGGGTCCAGTCGGAGCGGCGGACGACGCTGAGGTCGAAGGTGAAGGACACCCGGTCGGCGGCGGGGCGCTCGGCCAGGCCGAGCAGCAGCCAGTGGGTCCCGTCCGGCAGGTTGAAGGTCCGGCGCCACCCGCGGAAGCCCAGGGCGCGCAGGGCGGGTGCGAGGTGCTCGCGCAGGCCCTTGGCGTGGAGCTCGTGGAGCTCGGGGGCGGTCGTCATCGCGGTCGTTCCTCGCTGGTCGTGCTGCTGCTGGTCGTGCTGTCCGGTGCCGTCTGCCCGGCCGGTGCCGTGCTGCTGGTCTCGTGCTGCCTCTGTCGTGACGCCCGGTGGCCCGCGCCGCCGGGGCCGTGACGTCCGGTGGCCCGCGCCGCCGGTGGTGGTTCCCCGTCGGCGCCGGTCCGTGGCGGGGAGGGCCCGAACCGGGGGGCGTACGACCGGGGCCTGCGAGGGTCGTGCGTGCGCCCTCGAAACGACCGGGTCATGGCGGCGGGCCGGGTGAGTCGGTGCCCGGTGCCCGGGTGCGTCGGCGGCCCGGACTGCTTCGCCTACCGACAACGTAGGTCGGGAGGGGCCGTTCGGGCCGTGGGCGAACGACAGCAGTCCTCGGGACCTTGGCCCCGGCCGGTCCGGTCGTTCGGCCGGGGCCGAAGTGTTCGCCCGGATGGCGCATCATGTGGCGGGTGCAGAGTGCAGAGCGCCCCGGAGCGGGCACCGACGGCGCCGTCGGCCGGTCCGGACCAGTCCCCCCCGAAGGCCGGACAGCGGGCCCGGACCCCGTTCCCCCCGACCTGACCGAAGCGGTCCGGGCCGCGCAGGCCGGGGACGAGGAGGCGTTCCGGCTGCTGTTCCGGACCGTCCAGCCGGGCCTGCTGCGTTACCTGCGGGTCCTGGTCGGCGGCCGGCCGGAGGACGCGCAGGACGCCGAGGACATCGCCTCCGAGACCTGGCTGCAGATCGCCCGCGACCTGCGCGGCTTCTCCGGCGACGGGGACGGCTTCCGGGGCTGGGCCGCCACCGTCGCCCGCCACCGGGCCCTCGACCACCTGCGCGCCCGTCGCCGCCGTCCGGTCGCCGACCTGCCCTTCGACCAGCTGGTCGAGCTGGCGGGCGGGGAGGACACGGCGCGGTCGGCGCTCACCACGGTCGGCACCGCGGACGCGCTGGCCCTGATCTCCCGGCTGCCGCGCGACCAGGCCGAGGCCGTGCTGCTGCGGGTGGTCATGGGACTGGACGCGGAGAGCGCCGCCCGGGTGCTCGGCAAACGGGCGGGCAGCGTCCGGATGGCCGCCCACCGTGGTTTGCGGCGGCTGGCCAAGCTGGTCGAGCCGCTGGCGTCCGGAGGCGGTATCCCGGCGGCCCGGGGCGCCGGAGCGGCGGCCGGGGGCGGGGCCGGAACGGCGGCCGGAACCGGGACCGGAACAGCGGCTGGAACGAGCGCGGGTGAGGCCGCCGGGCGACCCGCGGGGAAAGCCGCGAAAAAAAGTTCTCCGCAGGGTGTGACAGAACGCCGGGCCGCGACGCTGAAGGACATGAGATGAGCACCAACCGATCCCGTCGGGTCGACCGTGATGCCGCCGAGCAGCTGCTCGGTGGTGCCGTGGGCGGTCCGCCGGCCGGGCAGGACGCCTCGCTCACCGGACCGGACGGCGGTCCCGGGCAGCTCGCCCGGGTGCTCGCCGCGGCCGCCGCCCCCGCGACGGTCGAGGAACTGGCCGGGGAGGAGGCCGCCCTGACCGCGTTCCGGGAGGCGCGTCTCGCGCCCGACCCGACAGTGACCCCCGTCCGGAGACGATCGATGGCAACCGCCGCGCTGGCCAGGGCCTTCAGCACGAAGGCCACTGCCGTCGTGCTCGGCGCCACCGCGCTGTGCGGGGTCGCCGTCGCCGCCGGCACCGGCAACCTGCCGTCCGCCCTGGGCGGCGGCCCGCCCGGACCGGAGCGCAGGCTCGGGGGCCAGGACACGGCCGGCGGTCCCGCGCCGGGCTCGTCCGCCGCCGACCCGTCCGTCGGCGCGGCCCCGTCCGGTGCCGTGGCGTCCGGTTCCGCCCGCCCGTCCGGCAGTGCCTCCGCCGGACCGCAGGTGGTCGTCCCGTCCGACCCCGCGACGCCCGGCACCCCCTCGGCCGAGGGCCGCGGTGGCCGTTCGGCCGTCCCGTCCGGGCTGGCCGGCCTCTGCGCCGGCTTCGCCGACCGCACGGCCAAGGGCGACCGTCCGAGCAGGGTGGCCGGCGAGCCGCTGTACGGCCCGCTGGTCCTGGCGGCCGGCGGTGCGGACCGGGTGGCGGACTACTGCCGGGCCGCGACCGGCAACCAGGACGGCGATCACCAGGGCGGCACCGGCCCGAACCGGGACCCGGGCCGCGGTGGCGGCGCGTCCGGCTCAGGAACCGGCTCCGGTAGCGGCGCCGGGGCGAACGCCGGATCCGGCCGGGGCAACTCCGGCGGTGGCGGGCCCGGTGGCGGCGGTGGCAACGCGAGCGGCAAGGGGAGCGGCAACGCGAGCGGCAACGCCAACGGCGGCGGCAGCGGCGAGGACAACGGCGGCGGGAGCAGACCGGGCAAGCCCGGGGTGACCGTCCCGCCCGTACCGACCGTCCCCGACGCGCAGGACGGCCGACCGAGCAGGCCCGACCGGAACGGCAACGAGCAGTAGGCCGGGAAGGCCCCCCAGAACTCCGGGTGGGCGGCGAGCGACTCCCCCCGGGCTCGCCGCCCACCCGGAACGGCACCACCGCAGGAACAGCAGGAAGCAGTACCACCCGAAGACCCCGGGTGGCCGGTCGGCTCCCCCGTGCCCACCGGCCACCCGGCCGGCCCCGGCCGGACCGGCAGGCGCACCCCGGACGCGCCGCCGGCCCGGCCGGCCCGGAAACGTGCGGCCCGCCCGCCCGCAGTCAGGGCGGGCCGCACCCCCGTGCCGGCGGCCGGGGGACCGCTGCCCGGTCCCCCGACCGCCACCCTCCGCCCCTGGTGGGCCCGTTCGACGGTGCGGCTATCGTGCACAGGTGCACGAGGCGGCCCGGGACCCCGGGCAGGGCACGTGAGGGGAGCTCCAGGTGATCGGACGGGCGCTGAACGGGCGTTACGAACTCGTCGAGTTGCTCGGCGTCGGCGGCATGGCCACCGTCTGGCGCGGGGTGGACCGGGTGCTGGGCCGTCAGGTGGCCGTCAAGGTCCTCAACGGCGGCCTCGCCGACGACCCGCGCTTCGCCGAGCGCTTCAGCCGCGAGGCGCAGCACGCGGCCATGCTGGTGGACCCGAGGATCGTCATGGTCTTCGACTCGGGCGTGGACCAGGGCACCCCGTTCATCGTCATGGAGCTGGTCCACGGCCGTTCGCTGGCCGCCCTGTTGGCCGAGCAGCAGACCCTGCCGGTGGAGCGCGCCGTCGGCATCGCGGCGGCGGTCTGCGAGGCGCTGTCGGTCGCGCACGGGGCCGGGCTGGTGCACCGGGACATCAAGCCCGGGAACATCATGATCACCGACGACGGCGGGGTGAAGGTCGTCGACTTCGGCATCGCCCGGGCCGGCTCCTCCAGCAACCTGACCCAGACCGCGAGCGTGCTCGGTACGGCGGCCTACCTCTCGCCCGAGCAGGCCACCGCCTCGGCGCTGGACGGACGGACCGACCTGTACGCGGTCGGCTGCGTGCTGACCGAGATGCTCACCGGCACGACCCCGTTCACCGCCGAGACCCCGGTGGCGATCGCCTTCAAGCACGTCAGCGAGCAGCCGCTGCCGCCGTCCGTCCGCCGGCCCGGTCTGCCGCCCGCACTGGACGCCGCGGTGCTGCGGCTGCTGGCCAAGAACCCGGCCGACCGCCCGGTCGACGCCGCCGCCGCCAGAGCCGAACTCCTCGGTACCGTAACGGGGTTGATGGTCGGAGATCCGACCGCCGAGCTGCTCGCGAACACCGCCGGCGCTGCCACCCAGCTGCTGCCGCCGGTGCCGCCGGTGCCCCACTTCCCGTCGCCGAACCAGCAGCACACCACGGTGCTGCCGCCCCAGCCGCCGGCCGCCACCTCGGTGATGGCGCCGATCCCCGTCCCGCCGCCGGCTCCCGTCGCCGCGCGGGCCCAGGCTCCTGCCCGCAGCCGTCGAAAGCCGCTGGTGGCGGGGGCGTTGGGCGTCGCGGGCCTGGCCGGCGTCGCCGCGATCGCCCTCACCGCGTTCGACGAGCCGGCCGGCAACGCGGCCGCCGCCAAACCGGCGGCGGCCACCGCCAAACCGGCCGCGACCACCGCCACCACCCCGGCGGCGGCGCCCACCCCGAAGGCCTCCGCGGCCTCGGCGGCGCCCACCACCCCCTCGGCACCCCCCTCCACGCCCCCGGCCCCCACCCAGGCCGTCCCGCGCAACCAGCCCGCCGCGCTGCAGATCCAGTCCTTCCGGCAGGCCGTCGCCCAGGCCCAGGTCGGCAAGGAACGGGACAAGCAGACCGAGCTGTTGAAGATCCTCGACACCACCGCCGCGCGCCTCAACGAGGGAAATCCGGACGATGCCGCCCAGGAGCTCAGGAACGCCCAGAAGGTGGTCAAGGACATGGCCAAGAAGCACGCCATCGACCTCCCGACCTACGCCAACTGGAACGCCCGCCTCTCGGCTCTGTTCGCCACCCTGCACACCGCCGCGGACCTCCAGGACGACTGACGGGGCGCCAGGATCGGCCCGTGCCGACGATCGGTTCTCCCGCCCCCGGTGTCTCCGGCGTGCCCCGCGCCGTCGCGTTCTGGACGGGCGCCCTCGACCGCGTCCCGAGCGGCGGCCCGGTCGGGGAGGACTGGACGGTCCTCGTGCCGGCCGGGGGCGGCAGTGGTGTGGAACTCGCCCTCGGCCTCAGCGAGTCCCCCGTGCGGGAGGAGCCCCGTGTCCACCTCGACCTCTTCGCCGGGGACGCGGCGGACCAGCTCGCCGAGGTCGAGCGCCTCGTCGCCCTCGGCGCCGAACGCGTCGACTGGAAGCGGTACCCCGAGGACCCGGACTTCGTCGTCCTCGCCGACACCGGGGGCAACCGCTTCTGGGTGATCGACACCAGCCGCTCCTGAGTGCGGCGGCACTGTCCACAGCCTGTGGACAGTGCCGCGCGGCGGTTCCGTCCGTGGACGTTCTCCGCGGAAGACGCCGGCGGAAACGCGTCGGCCCCCCGCGCGGGTGCGCGAGGGGCCGACGGGTCCGGGTGCGGTGGCGCCTCCGGTTGGCGCCTACGGGTGGTGTGTGCCTACGGGTGGTGCCTACGGGGCGGCGGTGACCGGCTTGCGGGCCCGGGTCAGCAGGGAGACGCCCGGCAGGCCCTGGACCGGGAGGTAGCGCTCGGCGGCGATCACCGCGCTGAGCGCCGTGTTGACGAGCGGGGGCACGTCGTCCAGGTCGCTGCCGGTGCTCTTCCGCCGGCGCCAGGCGGCGGCCGGGCGCAGCAGCACGTTCCAGCTGTCCAGCGTCTCCATGGTGAAGCCGCTGTCGAGTATCACCTCGCGCAGGGTGTCGCGGGTGTAGCGGCGGACGTGGCCGACGGCGACGTCGTGCGCCGACCAGAGCTTCATGTCGCACGGCACCGCGATGAGCGCCACCCCGCCGGGGCGCAGCACCCGGTGGATCTCGGCCATCGCCTCGTCGTCCTCCTCGATGTGCTCCAGCACATCGAAGGCGACCACCAGGTCGACCGCGCCGTCGGCGACGGGGAGCTTGCGGGCGTCGGCCCGCATCACGGCGAGCCCGCGGTCGCGGGCCACCTGGGCGCCCTCCTCGCCGTACTCGACGGCGACCGGCTGCCAGCCGTGCGCCCGCAGCACCCGGGTGTTCCCGCCACCCGCGGCGCCGATGTCGAGCGCGACGCCGGCCTTGCTGAACTTGGCGAGCTCCCGGGCCAGCAGTGCCCGGCGCTCCTTGTACCACCAGTGCCGGTCTTCGAGCTCGGCGAGCTTGCGTACCTCGTGGCCTTCCACGGGCCCTCCCAGACTCTTGGTCTCCCTGGCCGTGGCGGAACGCACTGTCCGATCGACCGAACACATGAGAATTTCGTGAGTCACTCTACGGGTTCCGCATCCTCCCGGATCAAGGCAGTCCGCGGCCGCGTCCCGGCGTCGCCCGGGTGCCGCAGGCCGGTCCGGGGGCCTCGGTCCGGCGTTCGACCGGGCGGCGAACGGCCTTGGCGGGGAGGAGCTTCCGGGCCCGGTCGGGCGGGTTCGACGGGGTGCTCGCGGGGGCCCGCCGGGTCGTCCGCCGGGCTCAGCCCTCTCCCCGGATCCTCCGCTCCACCGTTCCCCGCACCGCCCGGGACGCCGTGCCGGCCGCTGCCGCGAGGAACACGAAGTTGTAGCCGATCTGCAGCACGACCACGAGCCTCGCCGTCTGCCCCGCGGGCGTGATGTCGCCGTAGCCGACCGTCGCCATCGTCACCACGGTGAAGTACAGCGCGTCCAGCCGGGTCTCCAGCCCGGCGAACTCCGTCTTGCGCGAGCCCAGCACGTAGTACGTCGCGGCGAAGATGGTCAGCGCCAGGAAGATGAGGAAGGCCAGCCAGACCACCGGCCGCCTGGCCGTCCCCCGCATCACCCCGACGATCTTGGCCAGCATCAGCCAGGTCAGCCCGACCAGGGCCCCCGAGAACACCAGCCAGCTCAGCAGCGGCCGCCGCTCGCCGAGCCACTCCAGCGGCAGCGTGAAGTACCCGACCATCAGCAGGGCGGACGCGCTCAGCAGCCAGAACCAGGCCCTCGGGTCGGCGGGCGGCGGCGGGTTCTCGGACATCTCGCCCAGCCTGACCCGCCGCGGGCCGGGCCGCCCGCCGTGGCCGCCGTCCGGGTCAGGCCGGCCCCGGCGCGTCCAGCAGCTCCAGCACCGCCAGGGCGGCGATCAGCCCGAGCGCCAGACAGAGCGTCACCAGCACCGTCGGATGGCTCCAGAGCACGAAGGCCAGCGCCGCGAGCGCGACCGCCAGCCAGCCCAGCGGGGCCTTCCAGCGGTGGACGAACCGGCCGACCGGCCCGAGCCGCAGTCCGGCCCGCCCGGCCACCCGCCGCACCGCGCCCAGCCCGGCGCGCCAGCCGCCCCGCACGGTGCGCGCCCACCGCCCGGGGCCGATCACCCAGGCGCCGAGCGCGACCAGCAGGCCGAGCGTGACCACCACCCGGACGGCCGAGCGCAGGTAGCGCACCAGGGTGTCGTACACCGCCTGGGCGGCCGCCTGGTCGACATCGGCCGGGAGCCGGTCCAGGTAGACGGCCCGGAACACGCTCAGCCCGATGCCCAGCACCAGCGCCCCGCCCGCCATGCCGAGGGCCGTCACCACCACCGCCTGGCGCCGCCGCGTCGCGAGCAGCACCCCGCCGAGCGCGCAGGCCCCGGCCAGCACCGGCACCCAGAAGCCGGCCAGGTCCAGGACCCGCAGGGCGGTGCGGACCTCGGGGACGGCGTCGGAGCGCACCAGCGTGTAGGAGGTGTGGATCTCCGGGATCCGGGAGGCCAGCGGGATCCCCTGGTCGACCAGCGCGGACTTCACCCGGGCGATCACCGGCGCGAGGTCCAGCACCACGGTGTCGTCGCGGACCTCGACGGCGCCGCCGCCCTGCCCGGTCACCATCTTCTCGACCGCGGCGTGCGCGTCCCGGTTGACGTCCGTCCAGAGGGTGACGAAGGCGTCGCTGTCCACGATTCGCTCGACCTGGTCGTGGACCAGGCCGCTGAGCCCGTCGCCGAGGGCCTGGCCGATGCCGCCGAGCAGGGCGCCGAGCTTGGGCTTGTCGTCCGGGGCGAGGCCGTCGAGCAGCGAGTCGAGCGGGAGCTTCTTCACGATCTCGGCGGTCACCCGGTCGGTGACGGCGGCCTTGATCCGGGGGTCCTCGGCCAGCGGGGCCATCGTCGCGAGGTAGCGGTCGGTGTCGCTGATCTCGGACCTCGCCCAGAGCGCGAGGGCGCTGAGCGGGGTGAGCACGCAGGCCAGCACGATCAGCAGGGCGGCGAAGGAGGAGCGCACCCGGTGCCGGGGCGGTCGCGGGGCCGGTCCGGCCGCCAACTGGTGGGCGAGTCGCGCCTCCTGGTCCTCGACGGCGTTCAGCCGGGCCCGCAGCTCGGCCAGTTCGTCGTCGTGTCCGCCGGCGGGTCTGCCGGCGGGCCCTTCGTCACGGCCGTCGTCGCGTCTGCCGTCGGTGCCGCCGTCGGACTCGGCGCCGGGCTCGTCGGTCGGCATGCCGGGTCTCCGTTCCTCCGGTGGGTGCATACCAGGAGACAACGGATCAGATCGGACGGCCAGTCGGGAGGCGCGGCGGCCCGCACGGCCCCGGAACAGCGGAAAGCCCCCGGTGAGTCACCAGGGGCTTTCCGGAGGAGAGGGGAGGCTCAGGCGGTCGTCTCGGGCCGCTTGGTCTCGGTGGCCTTGGTCACGTTGGTCGGCGTGACGGCGGCCGGGCGGTCGGCGCTCTGCTGGGGAGCGGCGGTGCTCTGGGCGGTACCGGCGGCGGCGTCCGCCGGGGTGTCGTCCTCGCGCATGGCCTTGGTCTCGGCCTTCAGGATGCGCATGGACTTGCCCAGGCCACGGGCCATCTCGGGCAGCTTCTTCGATCCGAACAGCAGGATTACGACCGCCAGCACCACGAGAATGTGCCAGGGCTCAAGACCGTTCCGCAGCATCCCTGGCCACCGGTCCCTTCTTGTTTGGAGTCATGGCGGGCGCTAGCGCCCGTGCTGGCCAGTATGCCTGGCCCTGACGGCGAACGGATACACCGGCTGGGAAACGCTGGCCAAAAACCAGGTGCCGTTCGAGCGGATCGCGAGCGTGCCGACGCCCACCTGGCGGAACGCGGGTGCCGAAGTTCACACCCACCGAACGGTTCAGGCCCGTCGGCCTGATCCGGGTGACCGTTCCGACGCGCTCAGTGGACGAAGGGCACCAGGCGCTTCGACGTCCGGCGGTACTCCGCGTACTCGTCGCCGAAGGCGGCCAGCAGCAGCCGCTCCTCGGCGGAGATCCGCCAGCCGTACGCGGCGAGCAGCACTGCCGCGACCACCAGGGCGGCCGCCCAGCTGCCGGTGCCGAGCGCGTAGCCGACCCAGACCAGCAGGCTGCCGGCGTAGCCGGGGTGCCGGATCAGCCGGTACGGGCCGGTGCGGACGACACGTTGGGTGTCCACGGTGCGCAGGGTCCGGGTGTAGTACCGGCCCAGGGTGCGCATGCCCCAGGCCCGGAGGGCCAGCCCGGCGACCACCATGGCGACGCCGAACCAGCCCGCCCGTTCGGGTAGTTCGCCGATCCCGGCGCGGTCGAACAGCACCACGGCGAGGACCGACAGGACGTAGCAGCCGAGCAGCAGCCGGGTCGACCCGCGGTCGCGGCGGTCGGCGTGCCAGGTGCCGGCGGAGGCGTCCTCGCGCCGGCGCAGCAGCAGCTCGTAGGCGATCCAGCAGAGGAGGCCGAGGAGGGAGAGGAGGGCGGGCAGGGACATGGAGGCTCCCGGCGGTCGGATCCGAGGTGTGCCTCCACGGTCCTCCGGACGCGCCGCCCGCACACGCACCCGGGGGTGGACCCACCGCGGTCCACCCCCGGGTGGAGGCCCGCCGCGAGCCCGCGCGAAGGCCCCGTGCGGGAAACCGCCGCCGTGCTGCGCGGGCGCCACGTCCATCGGCACCTGTAGCCCGGGAGGGGACGGCGGAGAGGCCCCGCCCGGGTGGGCGGGGGCTCTCGATGACTCGCGTGGATCGGGCCGGGTGGGTCAGGCGGTGGCGGGCTCCTGGGCTGGGGCGGCGGCCGGGAGGTGGCGCATCAGGCGGTGGGCGAGGACCGCGGCGCCCAGGGCGAAGACCATGCCGACCACGGCCGCGACGTGCAGGCCGTCGGTGAAGGCGGTCCGGGCGGTCTCCAGCAGGTCGGCGCCGAGCCGGCCGGGCAGGTGGGCGGCGGTGGTGACCGCGCCGCCGAGGGTGTCCTGGGCCGTCCGGGCGGCCTCGCCGTCGACGCCGGCCGGGAGGGCGCCGTCCAGCCGGTGGCGGTAGACCGCGGCGCCGGCCGCGCCGAGCAGCGCGATGCCGAGGGAGCTGCCGAGTTCGACGGCGGTCTCGGAGGTGGCGGAGGCGGCGCCGGCCTGCTCGACCGGGGCGGCGGAGACGACCATCTCGGCGGTCATCGTCATGGTGCCGACGGTTCCGGCGGCCAGCACCCCGGCCGCGGTGAGGATGAGCGTCAGCGGGGAGTGCGGGCCGACCCGGGTCATCATCGCGAAGCCCGCCGAGCCGATCAGGAAGCCGCCGCCCATCAGCGCCGCCGGACGGACCCGGCCGGCCAGCGCCGAGCTGATCCCGACCGCGGCGCCGACACCCAGGCTCGGCACCAGCGACCAGAGCGAGGCGGTCAGCGGGCTCATGCCCTTGACCAGCTGGAGGTACTGCGAGGTGAAGAGGGAGAAGCCCATCATCGCGAACATCGCGATGCTGTTGACGCTGATCGCGCCGGTGAAGGTGCGGATCCGGAACAGGCTCAGGTCGAGCAGGGGGTTCGCGGCGGTGCGCTGGCGCCGGACGAAGGCGCCGGCGAGCAGCAGCCCGGCGAGGACGGCGAGGGCCGGCAGCGGGCTCCAGCCGTCTACGGCGATCGTCTTGACGCCGTAGACCAGCGGCAGGACCGCGGCCGGCGAGAGCGCGGCGCCGAGCAGGTCGAAGCGGCCGGTGCGGGCGGTGGAGCGGTACTCGGGGAGCAGGACGGGCGCGGTCAGCAGCACCAGGGCCATCACCGGGACGGCGAGCAGGAAGGCGGAGCCCCACCAGAAGTGCTCCAGGAGCAGGCCGCCGGCGACCGGGCCGAGGGTGGCGCCGGCGGTGAGGACGCCGCCCCAGGCGCCGAGCGCGATCTGCCGCTGCTTGGGGTCGTGGAACATGGTGCGGATCAGCGCGAGGGTCGAGGGCATCACGGTGGCCCCGGCGGCGCCGAGCACCGCCCGGGCCGCGATCAGCTGGCCGGCGTCGTGCGACCAGGCGGCCAGCAGCGAGGCGACCGCGAAGCCGGCGGCGCCGATCATCAGCAGCCGGCGGCGGCCGATCCGGTCGCCCAGCGAGCCCATCGTGATGAGCAGCCCGGCCAGCAGGAACGAGTACATGTCCATGATCCACAGCTGCTGGGTGCCGCTCGGCGCCAGCGTGGTGGAGATGTACGGGACGGCGAAGAAGAGCACGCCCATGTCCATGGTGAGGACGAGGGTCGGCAGCAGGAGGACGGCCAGGCCGATCCATTCGCGACGGCCTGCGCGGCCGGTGGTTGCGGTCATGGGGAAGACCGTACGGATGGCTGAGACATTTGTCTAGCACGTTCGTCTCAATCAATTGTGCGAGACGTTCGTGCGAGACATCCGTCCAGGACTTCCGTAGGATCGGGCCATGGGAAACCGCGAAGACCTGATGGCCGGCGCCAAGCGCTGCCTGTACGAGAAGGGCTACGGGCGCACCACCGCCCGCGACATCGCGACCGCCTCCGGCGTCAGCCTGGCCGCGATCGGCTACCACTTCGGCTCGAAGGAGACGCTGCTCAACGCGGCGATGATCGAGGCGGTCGGGGAGATGGGGGCGGCCCTGGGCGCGGTGGTGACCGCCGCCAACCAGGTGTCGGACGACCCGGAGGCGCGCTTCGCGGCCGTCTGGGACGGCCTGCGGGACGTCTTCGTCGAGCACCGCGGGCTCTGGGCGGCGCAGTTCGAGGCGCTCGCCCAGGCCGGGCACGCCCCCGAGCTGGCGGCCGCCTTCGCGGCGGCGCAGAAGGAGGGCCGGCTCGGGCTGGCCGCGGTGTTCCAGGGGGTGCCCGAGGTGCCGGACACCGAGGAGGAGGTCACCCGCGGGGCCTTCTACCAGACCCTGCTGGCGGGCTACGGCGCCCAGTGGCTGGCCGCGCCCGAACTCGTGCCCAGCGGACAGGACTTCCTGCGCGGGCTGCGACTGGTCAGTGCCGGCGTGTTCGGCTCCTCGGAGGCCGGTCCCGCTACGCGGTGACGGCGGTCAGCAGCACCACCGAGTCGACATGCGCCAGCAGCCCGTGCCGCTCCTGCGGGACGGGCTCCAGGTGGCCGGCCGGCAGCTCCAGCCGCCGGCCGGCGATGGTCAGCGAGACCCGGCCGCGCAGCACCTGGACGCTGCCCGCGGTGGGCGGGTTGTGCTCGTCCAGCGTGGTGCCCGCGGTCAGCGCGATCACGGTCTGCCGCAGGATCCCGTCGTGCAGGACCAGGTGGGCGCTGCGCCCGTGCGGGCTCTCGGCCGCCCGGGCGGCGTGCTCCACGGCGAGCTGTTCGAGATCGGGCATGGCGCCTCCTCCTCGCTCCGGGCGCACCCCGTGTGCCCAGGGTCGCGGACGCCCGGGCGCCGCGCACCCGGAGCAGGTGCCGCGGGCCGTCCGGCGGGGCGACAGGCGGGGCGACCGCCCGGGGCGAGCAGCCCGACGTGCAGCCCCCGCCGACTGCCCGCATCGTGGAGGCATGGCGACCAACCAGAGAATCTTCAGCGGGTTCCAGGTCAACCGCACGGTCCTGACCGGTGGCGCGGTGCTCACCGCGATCGGCACGGTGCTCAGCGCGGCCGGCGCGACGATGGTCTGCGTGGCGCTGGTCACCGCGGGCCGCAGCTGGGTGCGGGGCCTGGAGAATCCGCCGACCGCCCTCGCCCAACGGGCCCTGCACGAGGCGCGGGTGGCGTCCACGGCGGGTTGGGAGGCCTGGCGCACCGAGCACGGCTCGCCCAACTGAGCCCCCCGGGGCCGTGCGACGCCGCCACGCCGCCACGCCGCCACGCCGCCACGCTGCCACGCTGCGGCGCCGCGGCCCCGCACGGCCCGAACGGCCCATGTGCCCCGAACGGCCCTACAGCCCCAGCGACTTGGCGATGATGCTGCGCATGACCTCGCTGGTGCCGCCGTAGATCCGGAACACCCGGTTGTCGGTGTAGAGCCGGGCGATCGGGTACTCCAGGATGTAGCCGTAACCACCGTGCAGCTGGAGGCACTTGTCGATCACGGTGGAGGCCGACTCGGTGCAGAACAGCTTCGCCGCGGCCGCGTCCGCGACGGTCAACTCGCCGTTCTGGTACAGCTCCAGCGCCCGGTCCACCATCGACTGCTGCGCCACCACCTGGGCCTCGCAGTCGGCCAGGCTGAACTTGGTGTTCTGGAACTCGGCCACCGCCTTGCCGAACACCTTGCGCTCCTTGACGTACTGCACCGCGAACCGCACCGCCGCCGCTGCCGCCGCGTACGCGCCGACGGCGATCGCCAGCCGCTCCTGCACCAGGTTGTGGGTCAGGTAGGAGAAGGCCCTGCCCTCCTCCCCGAGCAGGTTCTCCACCGGCACCCGGACGTCGCTGAACGCCAGCTCGGCGGTGTCCGAGGTGCGCAGGCCGATCTTCTGGAGCTTGCGGCCGACGGTGTAGCCCTCGGAGGCGGTGTCCACGCAGAGGATGGACAGCCCGGCCCGGCGGTTCTCCGGGTCGTACGGGGCGGTGCGGCAGACCACCAGGACGAGGTCGGCCAGCACACCGCCGGTGATGAAGGTCTTCGCGCCGTTCAGGACGTAGTGGGTGCCGTCCTCGGAGAGCCGCGCGGTGGTGGAGATGCCCGCGAGGTCGGAGCCGGCGCCCGGCTCGGTCATCGCGATCGCGGTCATGATGTCGCCGGAGACGAAGCCGGGCAGCCAGCGCTGCTTCTGCTCCTCGTTCGCGTACTCCAGCAGGTAGGGCAGCACCAGGCCGGTGTGGACACCGGAGGAGCCGAAGCTCACGCCCGCCCGGGCGGTCTCCTCGGCGATCACCGCCTGGTACTTGAAGCCGCTCTCGCCCGCGCCGCCGTACTCCTCCGGCACCTCGATGCCGTAGACGCCGAGTGAGCCGAGCTGCCGGTAGAAGTCGCGCGGCGGGTGGCCCTCGGCCTCCCAGCTCTCGTAGACCGGGACGACCTCGTTGGCGATGAAGTCCCGGATGGTCTCCCGGAAGGCCTCGTGGTCCTCGGTGAACACGGTGCGGCGCACGGCGGCGCTCCCTTCGGCGGCTCCGGCCGGGGCTGCCGGCCGGGGCGGAACGGGCCTGGTGATGGCCCCACAAGTTAATCCGGGGTAGCTTCGGCTGTCCAGGGTCGACAGGGCGGGAAAAGGCGTTCGGGGAACGGCCGGCGGGGGAGCGAAGTGAATCCTTGCTAGCCTTCCGTCGACGCCGGCCCTGGCCCGGTCCTGACCCCGGTCCTGACCCGGTCCTGGTTCCGGCCGAAGGGGATGGAGGCTCGCGATGGTGGTCCGACGACCGCCCGGACGGCGTGCCCAGATCCTGGCCGTGGCCGCCGACCGCTTCCACCGCAGGGGCTACCACCAGGTCTCGATGACCGAGGTCGCCGCCGGTGTCGGCATCACCGCGCCCGCGCTGTACCGGCACTTCCGCGGCAAGCCCGAACTGCTGGATCGTGCCGTCCGGTTGGGACTGGACGCGCTCTCCGAGGGCCTGCGCCCGGCCCGCACCACCGCCGACCTCGGCGCCGCGCTGGCCGCCGTCGCGGTCGGCCACCGCCCGCTCGGCACCCTGGTGCAGCGCGACGCCCGGTTGCTGCCGCCGGCTCGCCGGGCGGCACTGCGCCGCGAACTGCGCGCCGACGTCGCCCTGATGGTCGCGGTGCTGCGCGCGGAACGGCCGGAACTCGCCGTTGTGGACGCCGAGTTGCTCTGCTGGTCGGCGCTCTCGGCCTGCGCCGGGCTCTCCTACCAGTCGGCCGCGCCGCAGCCCCGGCGGGCGGAGGCGCTGCTGCGCGAGGTGGTCGCGGCCGTCCTGGCGGTCCCGCTGTCCGGCACGGCTGCCGGGTCCACCGGGTCCACCGGGTCCACCGGGTCCACCAGGGCCACCGGGTCCACCGGCGGACCGGCGCCGGAGGCCGCGTCGTACGCGCCCGGTCCCAGACCGCGGGCGCGCCGGGAGGAACTGCTCGCGGCGGCCGTTCGGCTGTTCCACCAGCGCGGCTTCGACAACGTCAGCACCGACCAACTCGGCGCCGCCGTCGGCATCTCGGGGCCCAGCGTGTACCGGCACTTCGACAGCAAGGCCGAGCTGCTCGCCGCCTCCCTGGTGCGCAGCCGCGAGCGGCTCTGGCACGAGGTGGACCGTGCGATTGCGGCGGCCGCCGGGCCCGCGGCTGCACTGGAGGCCGGGCTGGCCGCGTACGTGGGCTTCGCGCTGCGCAACGGGGACTACCTGGGCGCGATGCTCAGCGAGACGGAGCGGCTCGCCCCGCCGGACCGCCGGGCCGCGGTGGACTTCCGCCGGGACTTCCTGCGCACCTGGGTCGGGCTGCTGCGGCAGGTGCGCCCCGGGGACGACGCGGCGACCGCCAGGATCCGGGTGCACGCGCTGTTCGCGCTGGTCAACGACGGGGTGCGGAACCGGCCGCACAGTGCCCGGCCGGGCCTCGGGGACTGCCTGCTGCGGCTCGGCCGGGCGGTGCTGGGCACTCCGGTGGAAGGCGCGTCCTGAGGGCGCCCGGTGCGGCCCCGTGCCGGTGGGGTCCAGCGCCGGTGCGGCCCGGTACCGGTGCGTCCTAGTAGAGGACGTGCGGGTAGTAGACCCGGTCGTCGACGGTGCGGTGGCCCCGGCCGGTGCCGGCCTTCCCGCCGTTGCCCCGGCCCGCGTCGCCCTTCCCGGTGTTGCCCTGGCCGGCCGTCCCGGTGCTCCCGCCGTTGTCCGGGCCGGCGCCCCCGGAGTTGCTCTGCTGGCTGCTGACGCTGCCGGTGTTGCCCGCCACCGCGAGGCCGTTGTCCTGGTTGCCCGCACCCGAACCGGTGGCCGTCTGCTGGGTGTTGACCGCGTTGCCGTTGACGTTGCCCATGATGTTTCCGGAGCCGGAGTTGCTCACCACGCTGCTGTCGGCGTGGTCGGCCGCGTCGGCGCGGTTGCCGGCGTGCGCGGTGGCGGCACCGAATCCGACGAGGAGGAACGCCCCGAGGGCGGTGACGGCGGCGGCTGCGCGAATACGGGACACGCTGGTCTCCCTGGCGAGAAGCGAATTGTGGCGCCGTCCGGAGCGGCCGCTCCGGGACTCCGTTCGGCCTGACGTCGCCCGCCCAGCATTCACCAGCGAGGTGGACGAACTCCATCGAACGGGTGGCAATTCGCCCAATGGTGGAGGAGTGGTCAATTCGGAGTTGACGGTATTCCGTCATTCCGTCGAGGAGTTCCTCGGGAAGTCCTCCGAGAAGTTCATCGGGAAGTCGGCCCGGAAGGCGGTAAGAACAAAGAAATGGTCGCCAGATAGTCGCACTGGCACACTGAGGACCCATGTCTGATGGTGCCCCACTCGAGCCCGCCCCCGCCGAGGAGCTGCGCACGACCGAGGTCGATCTCGGCGGCCTGGTGAACGTCCTCGCCACCCACCTCTACTCCACCCCGCTGGTCGCCCTGCGCGAACTCGTCCAGAACGCGCACGACTCGCACACCCGCCGGCTCCTGGAGGACCCGGACGGCGACCACCGCCCGCTGATCCGGGTGCGCGCCGACGCCGACCGGCGGACCGTCGCCATCGAGGACACCGGCGCCGGCCTCACCGAACCCGAGATCCACTCCTACCTGGCTACCGTCGGCACCGGCTACACCAGGATGCTGCGCGAACTGACCGGCAACCAGGACCTGATCGGCGCCTTCGGCCTGGGCTTCCTCTCCGCCTTCTCGGTCGCCGACGAGGTCACCGTCACCACCACCTCGCACCGCGAGCCGTGGCTCGGCCACCGCTACCGCAGCCGCGGCGGCGAGCAGTACCGGGTCGACCCGGTGCCCGCCCGGCCCAGCCCCGGAACGGTGGTCGAGCTGACGCTCAAGGCCGAGCACGCCCACCTCGCCGACGAGGACGTGCTGCGCGACGTGCTCGGCCGCTACTGCGTGCTGCTGTCGGTCCCGGTCCACGTGGGCGGGGACGAGCAGCCGGTCAACTCCGTCGAGGTGCCCTGGCGGCAGCAGGCCCTCCCGTCGCCCACCGCCACCCCCGGCCGGGACGCCTCGCGCCGCCCCTCCGAGGACGACCGGTACGAGGCCCGGATGCGCTTCGCCGCCGCCTTCGGCCGCCGCTTCGAGCCGCTCACCGCCTTCCCGGTCCGGCCGGTCGAGGACGCCACCGACGCGGTCGGCCTGCTCTGGGTCCAGGACGGCGGCAGCTACGGCAGCAGCGACAACCGCGACCTCGCCGTCTACCTGCGCGGCATGCTGCTCGCCGAGGACGCCCGCGACCTGCTGCCCCGCTGGGCCGGGTTCATCGGCGGCGTGGTCGAGTCCGACCGGCTCACCCCCACCGCCAGCCGCGAGGACCTCCAGCGCGACGAGCACTACCACGCGCTCCGGAAGGCCCTCACCGACGCCATCGTCGACGGCCTGTACGAGACCGCCCGGCTGCGGCCCGCCGCCTGGCGCCGCATCCTCGCCCGGCACGGCAACGAGCTGCTCGGCGCCGCGCTCTGCGACGAGCGGCTGTTCACCCTGCTCGCCGACGACGTCCCGGTGCCCACCTCACAGGGCGACCTCACGGCCGGGGCGCTGCGGGCGGCGGGCGGCGGCGCGGTGCACGTCGCGCTGGGCAGCGGCGGCGGCTTCGAGGAGATGCTGTACCGGGCGATGCGGGTGCCGATCGCGCGCGGCGACCGCTACGCCGTCCTGCCGTTCCTGCACCGCTACGCCGAACTGCGCGGCTGCCGGGTGGTCGAGCTGGGCAGCGAGCGCGGCAACCGCGAGCTGTTCCGCGACCCGGAGCGCCCGCTGCCGGAGCACGAGTCGGCCTGGCTGGCCGGCGCCCTCGCCGACCCGGGCGAGCAGCTCGTCCCGGCCCGCTTCGACCCGCCCGGCCTGCCGCTGGTGCTGGTGCCGGACCGCGAGGCCGAGCTGAAGGCCCGGATCGAGGACGACCAGGCGGACGCCCGGATACCGTCCGCCGCCCTGCGGCTGGCGCGCGCCTTCACCGCCCGCACCGGCGGCGAGGTCCGGGCCCGGCTCTACCTCAACCTGGACAGTCCGGCGGTCCGGGACCTGCTCGCCGCCTACCGCGCCGGGCACACCGGCAGCGCGACGGCGGCCGGGCTGCTCCGCTCGATCAAGGTGATCATGGCCGCGGCCTCGTCCGGTCCGTCCGAGGGCGATCTCACCGCCGCGCTGGCCGGCATCGGCACCGCCGTCTCCGCCCTGACCGCCGCCGTCCCGGCCGGTCTGCCGGAGGTCCCGGACAGCCCCGGCGCCCTCTCGGAGGAGCCGTGACGGACGGACTGTCAGTGGGGTGCGGTAGACAACTCATCAGCACGACACAGGGGGAACGGGCATGACCACCGACATCTGGGCCTGGGTGCGGGACACCCACCGGCAGCTGGCCGAGGCCGGCCACCACCGGCTGGCCGACGCCATCGTCGAGCTGCCCGAGCACGCCACCGAGGGGCGCAACGAGCAGCTGGACGCGCAGTACCCGGAGGCGGTGGCCGCCGCCCGGGCGCTCGGCCTGCCCTGGGTCGAGGTCTACCTGCGGCACTGGCGGATGCAGAACCTGCTGAACAAGCGCCAGCAGGGCGAGGCGGTGCTGCCCGAGGCGGTCGACCTGCTGGACTTCGCGCACGGGGAGGACACCGCCGGCTGCCCGCAGTCCGTCTGCGTGGTGCAGGACTTCGCGATCTGCCACGCCCGGGTCGACGGGCCGGGGTACGTGGCCGAGCGCCTCGCCGTGGTCGGCGAGACGCTGGACCGGATCGAGCCCGGCCGGGCCTGCTACGACTGCCTCTCCCGCGAGTACTCCGACGCCCTGGAGGACGACGGCCGGGCGGCCGAGGCGCTGGACTACCTGGACTCCGCGGCCAACCGGATGCGGGCGGCCGGGCAGCCGGTCTCGCTCCGGTTCCACCAGGCCCGGGCCGGCACCCTGCACCTGCTGGGCCGGCACGAGGACGTGCTGGAGCTGTTGGACACCGCCGAGCGGGCCGAGCAGGCGCAGGGCCGCCGGCTGGACGAGCGCGACCAGCGCTGGGGCGCACTGCTGCGGGCCCGCGCGCTCGCCGCGCTCGGCCGCACCGAGGAGTCGCTCGCCCTGCTGCCCGAGCAGGCCGAGGCCGAGCGCCACGCCGACCTGCGCGGCGCCTGGACGCAGACGGTCGAGCTGCTGGTCGCGGCCGGCGCCCGGGAGAACGACGCCGAGCTGGGCGCCGCACTGGCCCGCTGGGTCGGGTACCTGGACGGCGTCGGCGCCCACCGCCCCTGCGTGGACCTGCTGCTGGCGGCCGGTCGGCTCGCGCTCGCCCGCGGCGCCCGCACGGTGGCGCTGACCCTCGCCGCGACCGGAGAGCGTAAGCTCACCCGGTTGCGGCGCACCGACGGCGTGTCGGAGCAGGTCGCCGCCCTGCGCACGGCCGCCGAGGCACTGCCGGAGCCCGAGCTGCCCGTGCCTCCGGGTGAGCTGGCGGAGCACCTGGCCTCGGTCGGGGTGCCCTACGAGACCGGCGCCGACCTGCTCTCCGTCGCCCTGGACCGGTACCGGGGTGAGCAGGCCGGCGCCACCGGACTGGCGGTGCTGCTGGCCACCGTGCTGGGCGGCCTCGGCCACGCCCGCGCCGCGGCCGACCTGCTGTGGCGCCACCTGGAGGACGACCCGGCGGACCGCGAGCTGACGGGCGCGCTCGGCGAGATGCTGATGGACGCCCGGGACGCCGAGGGCGTCCGCCGCCTCGCCGACCGGCTGGCCGGCTCCGCCCCGGCCGACGCGCACTGGATACGCGCCCGCTGGGCCGCCGCCGAGGGCCGCTGGGCCGAGGCGCTGGAGCAGTGCCGGTCGATCCTGGAACTGGACGACGAGGTGCTCAACACCCGCCGCCTCGCCGCCCACGCGGCCACCGAGCTGGGGGACCACGCCACCGCGCAGCGGATGTACCAGGAGCTGCTGGAGCACGCGGTGCCGGCCGAAGGCGCCGTCGGGGAGGACGGCCACCGGACGGTCCGGGAGCCGGACCTCTGGCACCTGATCACCGCGGCCACCGCCAACCGGGACTGGGCCGTGGTCCGCTCCACCGGCGCGCTGCTCGACATCGAGTTCGACGAGCCCGAGGGCCCGGTGGACGAGGAGTGGCAGCTGGTCACCATCCGCGCCACCCGCACCAACGGCGCGACGTCCGACCTGCCCGCACTCCGGACGGGCCCGGCCACCGCCCGCGTCCTGCCGGTGCTCGGCGAGGACCTGACGCTCAACCACGGCGACGTGGTGGTCTTCGGGCCGGCCCTGCTGGAGCCTCCGCCGGCCGAGGACGCCCCCGAGGAGGAGCGGCAGCGCTGGCGCCCGGTGTTCGAACTGCTCACCCTGCTCGACCCGGCCGGGTACACCACGTACTGGATCGACGGCGGCTGGCCCGGCGAGGAGCCGTGGGCGGCCCTGCGGGAAGAACTGCACCGGGCCGGGTACGAGGTCTGGGTGTACAGCGGGGACCAGTACCGGATCACCGATCCCGCGGAAGGCGAGGACACCCTGCCCGGCGTCTACGCGGCCCTCGGCGTGCCGCCGACCGCCACGGCCGCCGAGGCGGACGCCCTGCTGCTGCGGCTGACCGAGGCCTGGGCGCACCCGCTGGCCTGGCCGGCGCTGGCCGAGGCGGCCGGCGCGGACCTCGCCCGGCACGAGGAGATCGTGGAGCGCTACGGGCTCTGACCGTCCTCGACCGCTCTGGACGGACCTCGATCGTCCTCGACCCGGTCGACCTTCTCGACCGTACGGCCCCGGCGGGCCGGCCCACCCGGGCCCTCGCCGGGGCCGTGCGCGTTCCGCCCCCGCCCCCGCCCCCGCCCCTCGCGCTCGCGGGCCGTCCGCCGGTGCGGCCCCGCGGGCGGGAACCTTTCCGCCCCCGCCCGAGTCTTTGTCAATGCTTTACCATTCCATTGCCAAGACTCGACCTCCGGGAGTGCCCGCACCGTGACCAGCCTCGCCCTCGGCCCGTCCTGGCTCGATCCGACCACGCTGATCTCGACCTTCGGCCTGATCGGCATCCTGGCCATCGTCTTCGCCGAGTCCGGTCTGCTGATCGGCTTCTTCCTGCCGGGTGACTCCCTGCTGTTCACCACCGGCCTGCTGGTGGCCGGCGGCACCTACCTGCACCAGCCGCTCTGGCTGGTCTGCGCGCTGATCGTGGCCGCCGCGGTGGCCGGGGACCAGGTCGGCTACCTCTTCGGCCGCAAGGTCGGCCCGAGCCTCTTCCGCCGCCCCGACTCCAAGGTCTTCAAGCAGGAGAACGTCGAGAAGGCCGCCGCCTTCTTCGAACGGCACGGGCCCAAGGCGATCGTGCTGGCCCGCTTCGTCCCGATCGTGCGCACCTTCACCCCGATCGTGGCCGGGGTGAGCAGGATGAACTACCGCGGCTTCGTGGTGTTCAACCTGGTCGGCGGCGTGCTCTGGGGTGGTGGAGTCACCGTGCTCGGCTACTTCCTGGGGCAGATCCCGTTCGTCCGGGACAACATCGAGGCCATCCTGGTCGGCATCGTGCTGGTCTCGGTGATCCCGGTGGCGGTCGAACTGCTGCGGGCGCGCCGCTCCGGCGCGGAGCGGTCCGCACGCCACCGCGCCGGGTAGGCGTCCGTCACTCCGGCCACGGGACGTCGCGTACATGTGCGCCGGGCTGTTCGATCAGGCAAGGTGTAACCCGAGATCGAACGGTGGCCGGATGCCACCAGGGGCGGCGAGGAGCGGAAGTGCCTAAGCGGGGCCGACCGGGTGCGGGCAAGCGGGCGAGGGGGGGCCGGGCGGTCCGACAGGCGCGGCAGGCGGCACCCCCGAAGCCGGTGCACCCCGCCGACGCCCCGCCCACCGAGGGCCTGCTCGGCCACCCCGCCCCGCCGGTCGAGCCCACCGTCGTGGTGCCGCTCGCCCCGCCCGTCCCGGAGACCAAGGGCCTGCTGGCCCCTGAGCCGGAGCCGGCCCCTGAGCCGGCGCCCGAGCCGACGGCCGCGGCGGGCCGGTTCGTCGCCGACCGGGTCGAGGTCGGCCGGGGCGAGTCCGGCCGGGGCGAGGCGGAGCGCCCGGTCCGCCGCCGCTCGGTCGCCGAGGACACCCTCACCCCCGAGGAGTGGCGGGCGGCCGGGTACACCCCGCCCACCGGCATCCCGGTCGCGGACCTCACCGCCGGCGCCCCCGGCGAGGCGCCCTGGCCGGACCGGATGCGCACCCTGCTGCGCACCCCGATGTCCGAGCGGCCCGCCTTCGAGCGCACCGCGCGCGAGATGCACCCCTCCTCGTCCGTCACCCGCAACGTCCCGCGCATCCTCGACCTGACGCTGCGCATCGGCGAGCTGCTGCTGGCCAGCGGCGAGGCCGCCGAGGACGTCGAGGCGGCGATGCTCGGCATCGCGCACGCCTACCGGCTGGACCGCTGCGAGCCGCAGGTGACGTTCACCCTGATCGGCATCTCGTACCAGCCCTCGCTGGTCGAGCCGCCGGTCACCGCCGACCGCGTGGTGCGCCGCCGTACCTCCGACTACACCCGGCTCGACGCGGTGTACGAGCTGGTCGCCGACATCACCGCGGAGAAGGTGACGGTCAACGACGCCTACCGCCGGCTCGCGGTGATCCGCCGCAACCGGCACCCGTACCCGGCCTGGTTCCTCGCCCTGACCACCGGACTGCTGGCCGGCGCGGCGACCTTCCTGGTCGGCGGGAAGATCGACGACAAGGCCTGGCTGGTCTTCGCGAGCGCCTTCGTGGCGGCCGTGCTCGGCGACCGGCTGGCCTCCGCCCTGGCCCGGCGCCGGCTGCCGGAGTTCTACCAGTTCGTGGCGGCCGCGATGCCGGCCGCGGCCTCGGGCATCATCCTCTCGCTCAACGACTGGGGCCTGCGCGGCTCGGTTGTGATCACCGGTGGCCTGTTCGCCCTGCTGCCCGGGCGCGCGCTGGTCGCCGCCGTGCAGGATGGTCTGACCGGCTTCTACATCACCGCCGCGGCCCGCCTGCTGGAAGTGGTCTACCTGGTCGCGGGCATCGTGATCGGGGTGATGGTGATCCTCTACCTGGGGGTCGGCTTCGAGGCGAACCTGCGCCCGGACGAGAGCCTGGTGGGAGTCAACTACCCGCCGGTCCAGATGGTCGCCGCGATGCTGCTGACCCTGGCCTTCGCGACGCTGCTCCAGACCGACCGCCGCACACTGGCCCTGGTCACCGTCAACAGCGGCATCGGCTGGGCGAGCTACGGCGCGCTGGTGTACAACGCGGGCGTGAACCCGATCGCCGCGACCGGGGTGGCGGCGGGCCTGGTCGGCCTCTTCGGCCAGCTGATGGCGCGCTACCGCAACGGGTCGGCGCTGCCGTACGTGACGGCCGCGATCGGCCCGCTGATGCCGGGTTCGGCGCTCTACCTCGGGATGCTCGCCTTCGCCCAGGGGCACTCCAGCGCCGGCCTGGTGTCGGTCTTCCGGGCGGCGGCGATCGCGATGGCGCTGGCGGTCGGGGTGAACCTGGGCGGGGAGATCGCCCGGCTGTTCCTGAAGCTGCCGGTCGGCTCCGAACGTCCGTCGCTCTACCCGGCGATGCCGCGCCGGGCGGCCAAGCGCACCCGAGGGTTCTGACCGGACGTCGACCGGAGCCGGGGCCGACGCGGGCCCCGGGCCACGTCACGGCGGGCAGCACGCAGGACCAGGAACGAAGGTAAGACCCATGACGACACTGCTGGACGGCTACCGCGAGCACATCGTCGCCGCGCACAAGCAACCGCTGTTCCTGCTGCTGGTCGGATTCATCACCTCCTTCGTCTTCATCCGGTTCAGCGTCCGGATGATCCGCGCCCAGGTGCGCTGGTGGCCGGGCAACGTGACCCCGGGCGGCCTGCACATCCACCACATGGTGTTCGGCCTGGGCTTCCTGCTGCTCGGCGGGATCGGGGTGTTCGCCACCTACGGCGGGCACCCGTGGATCGACTGGTTCGGGCTGGCCTTCGGCATCGGCTGCGGCCTGGTGCTGGACGAGTTCGCGCTGATCCTGCACCTGGACGACGTGTACTGGAGCGAACAGGGCCGCAAGTCGGTGGACGCGGTGATCTTCGGCATCCTGTTCACCTCCCTGCTGCTGGTCGGGTACGTGCCGCTCGGCGTGGTGCCGGGCGAGGAGACCAGGTGGGGCCTGGTCACGATCATCGCGGTGAACTCGCTGGCCTCGGTGATCACCCTGCTCAAGGGCAAGATGTGGACCGGCCTGGTCGGGATCATGGTCCCCGGCCTGTCCTGGATCGGGGCGGTCCGGCTGGGCCGCCCGAGCAGCCCCTGGGCCCGTTGGCGGTACGCCACGCGCCCCCGCCGCCGGGCGCGTGCGCTGCGGCGCGAGCGCCTGCTGCACCGGCGCGCGGACGTGGCCCGCACCTGGCTCTTCGACCTGATCGCCGGGGCCCCGGACAAGGTGCCCGCCAACCACCCGGCCGCGCACCGGGTGGCGGAGCGGATGGCCGCCCGGGCCACCGCCCACCTCGACGCCCACGCCGCCCGGGCGCTGGCCCGCCGTCAGGCCCGGCTGGCCGACCGGCGCTCGGCGGCCGCCGCGGGCGCGGCGGTCCCGGCCTCCGGGGCGGCGGAGGCCGGTCCGGCCCGGTCCCGACTGGCGCAGCAGCGCCGCCGGACCGTACGGGCCGGGCGCAGCCGGGCCTTCGCCGTCGGTGCGACCGGGCTGGAGAGCCGGCCGGAGCGGCACCCCCGGCTGCGGACGAGGACCCGCCGGATCGGCCGGTAGCCCGCCCGGGCCCCGACCCCGGCGCTCGTGGTCCCCGTCGCCGGGTCGGAGCCGAGGTCCTGGTCGGAGCCGAGGTCCTGGTCGGATCATCCGATGGCCACTCGATCGGCGGAGCACTTTCCAGGTGTGAAGGCCGCCGGAATTGAGAACATGAGCGTCATGTGACCGATCTGTCACGTGATGGGACGAATCACCGGACTCCCGCCGCCCCCGGGCCGCCGTCTGCCCGTACGCCGCTCGCCGTCCGACGCGTCCCCTCCGGACCCGTCAGAAGGGATGTCGCGTGGCGCGCAGGATCCTGCCGACCCTCCTGTTGTCCCTCACCGCGCTGCTCGGGCTGCTCCCCGCCGCCCATGCCGCCCCCGCGGCCCCCGAACCGACGGCCGGCCCGGTCGCGGGCGAGGAGCCGTACCCGACCACCGAGGAGATCGACCGGGCCCGGGCCGAGGCCGAGGCCAAGGCCTCCTCGGCCGCCGCCCTGGAGGCCGCCCTCACCGCCGCCCGGGTCGAGCTGGACCGGGCCGGGCGGACGACCGAACGGGCCGTCGAGGCCTACAACGGAGCCCAGCTCGCCCTCGCCCGGGCCCGTGACGAGGAGGGCGCCGCCGCCCGGCGCGCCGCCGTCGCCGAGACCGAACGGGCCGCCGCCGCCGAGGACGCGGCCCGGCTCGCGGCCGAGACCTACCGGCAGGGCGCGGGCGCCGAACTCTCCGCCCTCAACGCCCTGCTCGGCGCCCACGGCCCGCGCGAGGCGGGCGACCGCGCCGCCGCGGTCGGCCAGGTCAGTCAGCGCACCCGGCAGATCCTGGACGCCGCCACCTCCACGGCCGCCGCCGCCCGCAATGCCTCCGCCGCCGCCCGGGCCGCCACCGAGGCCGCCGGACGGGCCGCCACCGAGGTCGGCACGGCCAGGGCCAGGGCGGAACAGCGGCTGGCCGCCCAGCAGAACGAGGTGGCCGCCGCCGGGCGGCGCCGCGAGCAACTGCTCGTCGAACTGGCCGCCGCCCGGAACACCACGGTCGAGCTGGAGCGCCAACGCCGGGAGGCCCTGGAGGCGATCGCCGCCCGCGAGGCCGAGGCCGCCGCCCGCGCCGCCGCCGAGCAGGCCGCCCGGGAAGCCGAGGCCGCCGCTGCCGCAGCTGCCGCTGCCGCCAGGGTGCAGGCCGTTCCGCCCGAGGTCCGACCGTGGTCCGCCGAGGGCGCGGCCGCCGCCATCGCCTTCGCCAGGGCCAGGATCGGCCTGCCCTACGTCTGGGGCGGCGAGGGCCCGGGCGGCTACGACTGCTCGGGGCTGACGATGATGGCCTGGCGCGAGGGCGGCCGGCGGCTCAACCACTTCGCCGCCGACCAGTACGCCCAGAGCACTCCGATCGGCTACCGCCAACTGCGCCCCGGCGACCTGGTCTTCTGGAGCGACACCGGGCGCGCCGCCGACATCCACCACGTCGGGCTCTACATCGGCGACGACCAGATGATCGAGGCCCCGCGGGCCGGCATGCCGATCAAGCAGGCCAGCCTCTGGATCATGGGCACCCCGGACTTCTACGCCAGGCCCTGAACCCCCGGTGCCGATGTCGGTGGGCCGCGTTGGCGTGGCCGCTCGGACCGGTGCGGAGGAGGCGTCATGCGACTGCGGGATGTTCGGGCGGGGGACGTCGAGGCGTACGTGAGGATGCGCTGCGACCCGGTGATGATGGCCGAGCTGGGCGGCCCGCTGCCCCGGGAGGCGGTGGAGGCGCGGCTGCGCAAGGACCTCGCCCTGGCGGCCGGGGACACCTCCTGGATCAGGATGATCGTGCCGGACGGCGCCGGGGACGACGAGGTGGCGGGCGCCGTCACGCTCTGGTCGGATCAGGAGGACGGCGTGACGGTCTCCGAGATCGGCTGGATGGTGCTGCCCGAGTACCAGGGCCGCGGCCTGGCCAAGACCGCCGTCCGCCGGGTGCTGGACGACGCCGCCGAGGACGGCCGCTGGGGCGAGGTGCACGCCAACCCGGGGACGACCAACGGGCCGTCCAACGGGATCTGCCGGGCGCTCGGATTCCGGCTGCTCGGCGAACAGGACGTGGACTTCGCCGACCGCGTCCTGCGCACCAACCACTGGGTGGTGGTGCCGGGCGAGCACAGCGGGTCGGGCGCGGAACGGCGCGGCGGGTCGGGCACGGAATAAATCGGGTGCCGCCCCGGGAGGGCCGCCGTACGGTGGCCCCATGGGCACCAGCATCGATCATTCGGCCGTTGACACCGTGAACGGGCTCCAGGTCCGTGCCGTCTCCCTGGACGAGGTGGAGGCCTGGGACAAGGCGCTCGCCTTCGGGTTCCTGCGCCCGCACAGGGACCGGGCGACCGAAGTGCGCCGCCGGCAGTGGGAGCCGGGCCGGATGCTGGCCGGCTTCGACGGCGGGTCCCAGATCGCCACCTTCCGCAGCTTCGACACCGAACTGACCGTACCCGGCGGGGCCGTAGTCCCGGCCGACGCGATCACCAACGTCACGGTGAGCGCCACCCACCGCCGCCGCGGCCTGCTCAGCGCGATGATGCGCCGGGACCTCGCGGCCGCCGCCGAGCGCGGCATGGCGGTCGCCGTGCTGATGGCCGCCGAGTACAACATCTACGGCCGGTTCGGCTTCGGCGCGGCCACCTGGGGCGGCGGCCGGAACATCGACCTGCGCCGCACCCGGGGCCTGCGCGACGGGCTGCCGGGCGTTCCCGGCGGCCGGATCGACTTCGTGGACATGGCGGAGCTGCGCGAACTGGGCGCGGACCTGTACGAGCGCTGGCGGCGCACCCAGCCGGGCGCGATAGGCCGCGACGAGCTGTGGTGGCAGCGCACCGTCGGCGAGGTCCGGGTGCCGGGTTCCGACTTCAAGGAGCCGTTCGCCGCGGTGCACCGGGACGCCGACGGCACGGTCACCGGCCTGGTGCTCTACCGGATCGACCCCAAGTGGGACGGCGCCTACCCCGACGGCACGCTCAGCGTGGACGAGTTCATCGCGCTCGACCTGCCCACCGCGGTCGAGCTGTGGCGTTTCGTGATGTCCGTCGACTGGACGGCCCGGGTCACGGTGTCCAGGCTCGGCCCGGACGACCCGCTGCCGCTGCTGCTCCAGGAGCCGCGCGCGGCCACCCCGCACGAGGACAACGCCGACGAGGTGTGGCTGCGCGTGCTGGACGTCGAGGCGGCGTTCGGCGCCCGGACGTACAACACCTCCGGCCGGGTGGTGCTGGAGGTCGACGACAAGCTCGGCTACGCGTCCGGCCGTTGGGCCCTGGAGGTGGCCGGGGACGGCACCGGCCGCTGTAGCAGGACCACGGACGACGCCGACCTGGCGCTCGGCGCCTCGGAGTTGGGCGCGGTCTACCTGGGCGGGCAGACCGTCTCCGGGCTGGCCGCGGCCGCCCTGGTCACCGAGTTGCGCCCGGGTGCGGCGGCCGCCGCGGACGTGCTGCTGCGCACGCCGCTCCGGGCGTGGACGCCGACCGAGTTCTGATCCCGCTCCGGCGGATCCGGCCGACCCGTTCGCGGGCCGGCCGGATCCGTGCCGGCAAGTACTACTTGACCGCCGTCTTGCCGATGGTGGGCAGGATGAAGTCCTGGATCAGGCCCTTGGCGTCGCGGACGATCGGCCGGAAGACCCGGTAGCGGGACAGGTTGATCACCCGGGCCGCCATGGGGGTGGACCGGCGGACGAACTCCCGCGTCCGCTCGGTGTCCTCGGTGCGGTCGAAGACCCAGTAGAGGACCACGACCATGAGGTGCAGCCAGAGCACGTCGGGCAGCAGGTCGACGAGTTCGGCGTCCAGCTTGGGCGCCAGCTCCGAGCCCTGGAGCACCTCGCGGAACAGCTCGACCGCCGTCGCCCGGGCCGGGTGGGACTCGTTGGAGAACGGGCTCAGCGAGCTGGTCGGGTCGGCGGCGGTGCGGAAGAACTGCGCGGAGAACTCGTGGTACGGCGCGGCCGTGTCGAGCCAGGAGGTCAGCGCGATCTGCAGCCGTTCGGCGAAGTCCCGGGTGTGGGCCATGCGGCGCTTGGCGTCGGCCGCGTGCTCGTAGGTCATCCGGTCGTAGAACCCCTGGATCAGGAATTCCTTCGCCGAGAAGTAGTAGTACGCGTTGCCCACCGAGACGCCGGCCTCGGTGGCGATGGCGCGCATGGTGGTCTTCTCGTAGCCCCGTTCCTGGAACAGCCGCATGGCCGTCTCCAGGATCAGGGCCCGGGTCGCCTCGCTCTTGTCGGTCTTCGGCTGGGCCCGGCCGCCGGGCAGCGGCCCGCCGTCCGGTCCGGGTCCGCCGTCCGGCCGCGGGCCGTTCTCCGGCCCGGGGCCGTTCTCCGGTACGGGCACGGCCGAAGCCTCGGCCGTGCCGTTCTCGCCGTCCGGTCGGTTCGTCGCTGCCAGGTCGTCCACGCGCACGAGCCTAGCCGGAGACGACGTTCCAACCGGTGTCGGTGTTCGTGGTACCGGATGCCCCCTCCGCATCCGGTACCACGATGACCCCCGTCATTTCGAACGTGTTCAAAAGCTGGGTGGAACTGTAGACGCTTCGGTTGAACATGTTCAACTCCATCTCTCTGTGGGAGGCTGGTCACATGATCAGTTCAGGCCAGACCGTCATCCGGCGCGGCGGCGTGCGGGACGCCGAGTCCGTCGCCGAGGTGCACGCCCACAGCTGGCGCACCACCTACCGGGGGATCGTCCCGGCGGAGGGGTTGGGCGACGGGATGGTCGCCCAGCGGCGTGAACTGTGGAAACTGCGTCTGGAGGCCGACTACGGGGAGCCGGAGAACGCACCCGAGCTCCTGATCGCCGAACGGGGCGGCGTGGTGGTCGGGTTCATCTACCTCGTCCCCCAGCCGGACGGCGGGGTGCTGATCGACAACCTGCACGTGCGGCCGGGCCTGAACGGCGGCGGCATCGGTCGCGAACTGCTGACCGCGGGCCGCGCCCATGTCGCCGAGCGGCACCCCGGGGCCGGACTCTCCCTGGAGGTGCTGCGGGACAACACCCGCGCGATCGCCTTCTACGAGCGCGAGGGCGCCGAGCGGGTCCGGGCGCAGGAGGGGGAGTTCCCCGGAGGATTCCTGCTGCCCGAGTACGTGTACGCCTGGCCGGCCGGACGCGTGGCGGTCCGGGCCGACCGGCAGGAGCCGGCGGATCGGTAGGGACGGACCGGTCGGAGCGGATCGGTGGAAGTGGAGGGAGCGCGGGCGCGGTCGGGTCAGCCGATGTCGTAGACCGTCACCGGCACGCCCCGGGCCGTCAGCCGGGCGGTGACCAGCGGTTCGACCCGCTCCCAACGCCCGCCCGCCAGGCCGCAGCCGATCCGCGGCATGTGGACGGAGGCGCCGAGCCGGAGCGCGTGCTCACCGAGCGCGGTCAGAGCGGTGTCGATCGCCTCGTACCGCACCGGCACGCCGGTGGAGCGCCCCGTCCGGATGCCGCGCTGGCCGACCAGGTTGGCCACCCAGACGTGCGGATCGACCGGCACCAGCTGGACGGCGCCGAGACCGAAGTCGTTCGTCGCCCGCTCCCGGTGCCAGCGTCGGTACGCGGCCTCGGGCTCGGGCCAGCGTCTGGAGAGCGCGAGCACGAAGCCCTTGCCCCAGCCGCCGAGGTCGTTGCAGACGTGCGCGATCACCTTCACGCCCTTGCCCTGGGGCGTGGTGGCATCGCCTCGGACGTAAGTGATTTCCCCCATGCCTCGACGTTAGAGGGTGGCACTGACAATCTGCTCGCCATTTTCCGTGGACCCGTCGGGTGCCCCGCCGGCCGTGCCCTCCGGCCCGGAGCCCGGCCCGCCGCCCGGAGCCCGGCCCGCCGCCCTTCGCACCGCCAGGTGCCGCCGCCCCGCCAGCGCGACCAGCAGCGCGAGCCCGGCGGCGACGGCGGGCAGGACGTAGCCGGCGCCCGGAGCGGCCCGCTCGGCGACCGCTCCGGCGAGTGCCGCGCCCGCCGAGATGCCGACCACGATGCCGGACACCGCCATCGCCATCCCCTCGTTGAACTGCCGCTGCGGCAGCAGCTCCTGGACGAGCGTCATCCCGGTCACCATGGTCGGCGCGGTCGCGGTGCCGGCCGCGAACAGGGCGGCGCCGAGCAGTCCGAGTCCGGTCCCGCCGAGTCCGGCGGCGAGCGGCAGCAGCAGTACCGCGGCCATCGCCGCCGTGCCGAGCAGGAAGCGCCGGCCCGGTGCCCGGCGCGGGGTCAGCAGCCCGAACAGCAGCCCCGCCACGCAGGACCCGGCCGCGACCAGGGCCAGCAGCAGCCCGGCCGACGCCTTGTGGCCGAGCGCGTCGGCGTACGCCACGGTGGTGATCTCGGTCGCGCCGAAGACCATGCCGGTCGCCAGGAAGGTCAGCACCAGTACCCGCAGCCCGGGAACCCGCAGCGGGGAGCCGTGCCGCGCGCCGGTGGACTCCCGGACGGGCAGCGGAGGTTCGGTGCTGCGCTGGGCCGCGAACAGCAGGGCCCCGGCGGTGCCGAGGGTGCCGGCGGCGATCAGCCCGGCCTCCGGGGCGATCGTGGTGCAGAGCAGCATCGCGAGCACCGGTCCGGCCATGAAGCAGAGCTCGTCCAGCGCTTGTTCGAGGGAGTTGGCCAGGTGTCGGGCGGCCGGGTCGTCCCGGTGCAGGTGCGCCCAGCGGGAGCGGGCCATGCCGCCGAGGTTGGGCGCCGCCGAGCAGGCCGCGGAGCAGAGCAGGAGCGTCCAGTCGGGCGCGCCCAGCCGGACGCAGAGCAGCAGGCCGGCCAGGGGAACGGCGTTGTACAGCGCGGCCGGTACCGTCACCCGCGCCTGCCCGTGGCGGTCCACCAGCCGGCCGATCAGCGGCATCCCGATCGCGCCGGCGACCAGTCCGGCCGCCGAGACCGCCCCGGCCAGCCCGTACGAACCGCGCCGCTCGGAGAGCAGCACCACCAGCGCGACGCCGTTCATCGACAGCGCCAGCCGGCCGAGCAGTCCGCTCAGGGTGAAGGCGAGGGCGCCGGGGGCCGCGAACAGCCGCCGGTAGGAGGCGAGGAGTGCGCGCGAGGGCATCGGGCTCCTGTGGGCAAGGGGGGGAGGGTGTCCGGACAGCCTGGCGCCGTCGGCGGGCAGCCGTCCAACACCTGTTTCGCCGCACTCACAACACGATGTTGTTAATCTGCCGCCCATGCCCCGCGACCTGCACCCCCGACTGCTGCGCGGCTTCGTCGCGACCGCCGAGACCCTGCACTTCGGCCGGGCCGCCGAGCGGCTGCACACCGCCCAGCAGGCGCTCAGCCGGGACGTCCGGACCCTGGAGGGGCTGCTCGGCGAAGCGCTGTTCACCCGCACCACCCGCAGCGTCGAACTCACCCCGGCGGGGCAGCGGTTGCTGCCCCGGGCCCGCCGGCTCCTCGCCCTGCACGACGAGATCCTCGCCGAGGCCGCGGCCTCGGCCGGGGCGGGGGCCGGCCGGCCGCTGCTGGTCGACCTCAACAGCGACGTCACCGGCCCGGACCTCACCCCCGACCGGGTGCTCGAACGGGCCCGCGCCGCCTGGCCCGAGGGCGAACTGCTGGCCCGCTTCCACGGCGGACTGGCCGCGGCGGCCGCCGAGTTGCTGGCCCACCGGCTGGACGCGGCCTTCGGCCGCTTCGCCGGGCTGCCCGAGCCGGTGCGTGGCCGGCTCGCCCAGCTGCCGGTGCGGTTCGACCGGATGTCGGTGATGATGGCGGACACCCACCCGCTGGCCGACCGGCCGGTGCTGCGCCTGGCCGAGCTGGCCGGGCACCCCGTCGACGTCTGCGCGGGCAACCCCGCCACCACCGAGTGGGCCGATCTGGGCACCCGGCTGCTGCGCGAGCACGGTCTGACGCCGGCGCCGCCGTACGTGCCGCCGGTGGGCGTGGACGAGACCGCCCGTTACCTCGCCCGGCACGGCGATCCGATGCTGACGACGGTCGGCGGGCCGCGGATTCCGGGGGCGGTGACCGTGCCGCTGGTGGAGCCGGTGCCGCTGAGCCTGGTCAGCCTGGTGCACCGGCCCGGCGAGCGTCACCCGGGGCTGCGGGCGCTGGCCGCCGCGGCGGGTGCGCTCGGCGCGGCCGAGGGCTGGCTGCGGCGTCCTCCGGGCACTTGGCTGCCGGCGGCGGACGCGGCGCTGCTGCCGCGGGGGTAGCCGGGGGCGGCGCGATTACCGGCGCGGCCGGTCGGCGCGAGCCGTCGGCGCGGGCCGTCGGCGCGGGCCGGCCGGCGCGGGCCGTTCGGGTGCCGGGGGAACGTGGAAACCGCCCCTGCCCCGGGGGGAAGGGCAGGGACGGTGCTCCGGGGGAGGGCCGGCTCAGGCGGCCTTGACGGCGGAGATGTCGAAGCTGAGCTTGACCTTCTCGCCGATCAGCACGCCGCCGGTCTCCAGCGCCGCGTTGTAGGTCAGGCCGAACTCGGTGCGGTCGACGACGGCCTTGCCCTCGAAGCCGACCCGGTTGGCGCCGTACGCGTCGGTGGCGCTGCCGGTGTACTCCAGGTCCAGCACGACCGGGCGGGTGGTGCCCTTGATGGTGAGGTCGCCGGTCATCCGGTACGAGTCGCCGTGGACGAGCTGGGCGGAGGTGCTGCGGAAGCGGATCTCCGGGTGGGTGTCGACGGCGAAGAAGTCGCCGGTGCGCAGGTGCTCGTCGCGCTGGGCCTGGTTGGTGTCGACGCTGGCGACCTTGATCACCAGCTCGGCCGAGGAGTTGCCGGGGTGGGTCCCGTCCAGGTGCAGCTTGCCGTCGTACTCGGTGAAGCGGCCCTTGACGTTGGTGACCATCGCGTGGCGGACCGAGAAGCCGATCTCGCTGTGGGTGCTGTCGATGGTCCAGTCGCCGGTCAGGTGGGCGAGGTCGGGGCCGGCCGGCGCCTGGACGGCGGTGGCGGCGGGAGCGGTGACGGTCTTGGTGCGGTTGAACAGGCCCATGGCTTCCTCCTTGGTTCGAAGCCAGTTGTTTAGGCTTCAACTTGTTGGCTCCAGCGTAGGGTAACTTCGTTCAACTTTCAACCACAACTCCGGAACCTCCCCCGAACGGCCCAGCGGACCGGCCCTGTCGGCCCTCCCGGCTAGGCTGCGGAGGACGGTCCCACCCCGCTCGGAAGGCCCCCGATGTTCGTCCTGCACGCGCTCTGGCGGGCGGACGGGCAGCTGGCGCTCTGGGCCGAGGACGCCCGCGCCCACCCCGGGGCCGCCGAACCGCACCCCGACCGCCCCGCCCCGCGCGCCCACCCCTACGCCTGCCCGGCCGGCGAGCTGGCCGCCGTGCTCGGCGGCATCGGCCCGGGCCTCGGCTGGCTGGCCGGACAGGCCCCCGAGCGCTGGGCCACCCTGCTGCTGCCCACCGTCGGCACCGTTCCCGCGCCCTCGCCCGACCTACCGGTCACCCCGCCGCGCGGCGGCGCCGTGCTCACCCCCTGGCGGGTGCCCGCGCTGCTCTTCGACGCGGGGGCCGCCGCCCAGCTGCTCGGCGAGGTCTTCGACCCGGTCTGGGCCGTCACCGACACCGACCTGCCCGGCGCCGGGCGGGTCGAGGTGGTCCACGGCCCCTCGCTGCGCTGGCTCACCGGGGTGCACGACCTCGCCTGGCGGGCGGTCGGCCGGGGCCGGGTGCTGCCGCTGCCCGTGGCCGCCGCCGACGGCCGCCCGCAGGCCCGGTGGCGGCCCGACCTCACCCCGGCCGGGCGCCGCGAGGCCGCCGCCCTGGCCTCCGGCTGCCCACCCGTCCTGCTGGGGGAGTGGCCGCACGGGCCGGGCAGCGGCGAGGCGCTGCTCGACGCCGCCCTGGGCGCGCTGGTGGACGCCGAGGCCCGCGCCGCGCTGGCGGACGCGCCCTTCCCGCCGCCCGGCGGGACCGGGGCCGGAACCGCCGCGGAACACTGGCTGCACGCCCTCGCCGCCCCCGACGGCGGGATCGACGGCGTCCAGCCCGGGGAACTCGCCGAACTGCGCCGCCGGCTCGGCGCCTGGTACGCCGCCGCCGAGCCCGTCGACCCGGCGCTGCGGCTCTGCTTCCGCCTGGTCGAGCCGCTCGGCCCCGATCCGGACGATCCCGAGGGCCGCCCCTCCGACGACGCCTGGCGACTGGAGTTCCTCCTCCAGGCCGTGGACGAGCCCTCCCTGCTGGTCCGCGCCGCCGACCTGCACGAGGGCGGCGCCGCCCACGCCGCGCTCGCCCGCCGGGCCGACGACCCGGCCGACGTCCTGGTCGCCGAACTCGCCCGAGCCGCCCACCGCTGGCCCGCCCTGGACGGGCTGCGCCACCGCTCCCGCCCGTCTGCCCTGCCGCTGGACCGGGCCGGCGCGCTGGACTTCCTGCGCACCGCCGCGCCCGCCCTCGCCGAGGGCGGCTTCGGGGTGCTGCTGCCCGCCTGGTGGCGCCGCCGCCCCCGGCTCGGGCTCGCCCTGCGCGCCACCGCGCCGCCCGCTCCCGGCACGCTCGCCGTCACCAGCCAGGTGGACCGGGACGCCGTGGTCGCCTTCCACTGGCAGGCCGCGCTCGGCCCGGAGGGCGAGCCGCTCACCGAGCGGGAGCTGGCCGAACTCGCCGCCGCCAAGCAGGGGCTGGTCCGGGTGCGCGGCACCTGGCTGGAAGCGGACCCGGCGCAGATCGCCGCCGCCCTCGCCTTCCTCGCCGACCGGCGCGACGGCGTGCTCGCCGCCTCCGAGCTGCTCCGGCTCGCCCTCGACCCGGAGCCGACGGCCGCCGGGCTGCCGGTCACCGGCATCAGCGTGGACGGCCCGCTCGGCGAACTGCTCGCCGGGCGGGCCGGCGCCGCCCCGGCACCGCAGCTGCCGCCGGACTTCCGGGCCGTGCTGCGCCCCTACCAGGAGCGCGGGCTGGCCTGGCTGCGGACCATGTCCGGGCTCGGCCTCGGCGCCGTGCTGGCCGACGACATGGGCCTCGGCAAGACCGTCCAGACGCTCGCCCTGCTCGCCGCCGAGAAGGCCGAGGCCGCAGGGGCGGCCGGGAGTGCCGGGAGTGCCGGGAGTGCCGGGAACGCCGGGAACGCCGGGAAGGCCGCCGAAGCGTCCGCCGGCGCCACCGGTCCGACCCTGCTGGTCTGCCCGATGTCCCTGGTCGGCAACTGGCAGCGCGAGGCCGAGCGCTTCGCCCCCGGCCTGCGGCGGTACGTCCACCACGGCTCCGGCCGCCTCGGCCCGGACCGACTCGCCGAGGCCGTACGGGGCGTGGACCTGGTCATCACCACCTACGGGCTGGTCCAGCGCGACCTCGCCGCCCTGCGCGCGATCCGCTGGCGCCGGGTCGTCGCCGACGAGGCGCAGTACGTCAAGAACACCGGTACCGCGCAGTCCCGGGCGATCCGCGCGCTGCCCGTCACCCGGCACCGGATCGCCCTCACCGGCACCCCGGTGGAGAACCGGCTCGCCGAACTGCACGCCGTCCTGGACTTCGCGAACCCCGGCCTGCTCGGGCCGGCCGAGCGTTTCAAGGAGCGCTACGCGATCCCGGTCGAGCTGCACCGCAGCCCCGAGCGCACCGCCGAACTCCGGCGCCGCACCGCCCCGTTCGTGCTCCGCCGGGTCAAGTCCGACCCGGCGGTGGCGGCCGAACTGCCCGCCAAGCAGGAGATGACGGTGTGGTGCAACCTCACCGCCGAGCAGGCCGGGCTCTACCAGGCCGTGGTCGCCGACCTGCTGCGGCGGGTCGAGGGCATCCGGGGCGTGGAGCGGCGCGGCACGGTGCTGGCGGCGATCGGCAAGCTCAAGCAGGTCTGCAACCACCCGGCCCAACTCCTGCACGACGGCTCGGCGGTGGGCGGGCGCTCGGGCAAGGTCGCCCGGCTGGCCGAACTGCTGGAGGAGGCGCTGGCCGAGGGCGACCGGACGCTGGTCTTCACCCAGTACGCCGAGTTCGGCGCGATGCTCCGCCCGTACCTGGAGCGCCGGCTCGGCGAGGAGGTGCTCTACCTGCACGGCGGCCTGCCCCGGGCCCGCCGCGAGGAGCTGGTCGAGCGGTTCCAGTCCCCGGACGGGCCACGGGTGTTCCTGCTCTCGCTGCGGGCCGGCGGCACCGGCCTCAACCTGACCGCCGCCAACCAGGTGATCCACCTGGACCGTTGGTGGAACCCGGCGGTCGAGGAGCAGGCCACCGACCGCGCCTTCCGGATCGGCCAGCGCCGGGACGTCCAGGTCCGCCGGCTCGTCTGTGTCGGCACCGTCGAGGAGCGGATCGACGAACTCCTCGCCGCCAAAAGGACGTTGGCCGAGACAGTGGTGGGCGAGGGGGAGCGCTGGCTCACCGACCTGCCGGTGGACGCGCTGCGCGAACTGGTCGCCCTCGCGCGGGAGGACGCTGTGGCCGAGGAGGACGCGTGACCGACGAACCGAGACCGCCCGTGGTCAACGTCGCCGCCTACTGGCGCGGTGACTTCACCCTGCGCCCCGCCCCCGCGCGGGAGGAGGACGGGCCGGACGAGCCCTCGCTGCGCCGCCTCGGCCGCTCCGGCATCACCGTGCACGGCCGTGACCTCGCCGTCCTGCTCGCCCCCGCCTACGAGGCCTTCCGGAGCTGAGCCCGGCGGCTACCTGCGGTAGCGTCGCGAGGGTGACCGACACCCACGACGCGCCGCCGGCCGACCCCCGGCTGGCCGCCTTCGAGCAGCACCGGCGGATGGTCTTCGGCATCGCCTACCGGATGCTCGGCAGCGTCGCCGACGCCGAGGACCTGGTCCAGGACACCTGGCTGCGCTGGAGCGGCGTCACCGGCCCGGTCGCGAGCCCCGGCGGCTTCCTGGCCCGGACGGTCACCAACCTCGCCCTCAACAGGCTGAACTCGGCCGCCGTCCGCCGCGAGTCCTACGTCGGCCCCTGGCTCCCCGAGCCGCTGGTCACCGAACCGGACGCGACGGACGGCGTCGAACGGGCCGAGACCGTCTCGATCGCCCTGATGGTGGTGCTGGAGAGCCTGTCGCCGCTGGAGCGCGCGGTGTTCGTGCTCAAGGAGGCCTTCGGCTTCACCTATCAGGAGATCGCCGAGGCCCTGGACCGCACCGAGGCCGCCTGCCGGCAGGTCGGCAGCCGGGCCCGGGCGCACGTGCGCGCCCGCCGCCCGCGCTACGACGCCCCGCCCGAGCTGCGCCGCCGGGCCACCGACGAGTTCCTGGCGGCCTGCGTCGGCGGCGACCTCAACCGGATGCTGGAACTGCTCGCCCCCGACGTCACCGGCTGGACGGACGGCGGCGGGGTGATCCGCGCCGCGCGGCGGCCGGTCACCGGCGCCGAGAACGTCGCTCGCTTCGTCCTCGGGGTGTTCCGCCGACTCGGCGAGTCGGCCGCCTCCCGTCCGGTCCTGGTCAACGGCGAGCCGGGTGTGCTGGTCACCGTGGACGGCGTGGTCGACTCCGTGGCGGTCTTCGAGTTCGCCGAGCAACCCGACGGCACCGTGCGGATCTGCGGGATCCGCGCCGTCCGCAACCCGCACAAGCTGGCCCACCTGGCCGGCCCGGCCCCCGACGGCGCCGCCGGCCGGCCCGGCCGGCCGGACCGGGCTTGACCCTCGACCAGGTCGAGCCCGCAGAGTCACCGGCATGGAGAGCGAGCTGCACAGCATCGGCGAACTGGCCCGCGCCAGCGGTCTGGGCGTCGGCACCCTGCGCTACTACGACGGCGCCCAGGTGCTCACCCCCGCCTGGGTCGATCCGCAGACCGGGTACCGCTGGTACCGGCCCGGCCAGCTCGCCGACGCCCGGCTGCTGGCCCGGCTGCGCCGGGTCGGTCTGCCGCTGGCCGGCATCCGCGCCGTGCTCGGCGCCGCCCCCGGCGGCGGCGAGGCCCGGAGGGTCCTCGACGCGCACCTGCGCCGCTTGGAGGACGGCCTCGCCGACGCCCGCCGTGAGCTCTCCCTCATCCACTCGATGCTCGACCAGAGGGAGCAACCGATGACCACCACCCCCGCCGGAATCCGGCTCACCGTCCCGGCCGGCGGCCTCGCGGCCGCCCTGGACGCGGTCCGCTTCGCGGTCGGCGCCGACCCGGAGCTGCCCACGCTCGCCGGCGTGCTCTTCGAACCCGACGGACCGGTGCTGCGCCTGGTCGCCACCGACCGCTACCGGATGGCCCTCGCCGAGGTGCCCGCCACCGGTGACGTGCCCGCGCGGCCGGTGGCCGGCACGCTCGTCCCGACCGCGCTGGTGGACGCCCTGCGGGCGCTGCTCGGCACGGGGACGGCCGAGGTGGCGCTCACCCTCGGCGGCGGAACCGTCCGGGCCGAGGCCGGGGAGCACCGGATCGAGGGCACCGTGCCGGACGCCGACTTCCCCGACCACCGGGCCGTCACCCGACTGGCACCGGAGCACCGGATCACCCTGGCCGCCGCCGAGCTGCGCGCCGCCGTCGAGACCGGCGCCACCCGCACCCTGCCCTCCGGCCCGCACGGTGCCGAGTGCGAGGTCACCGTCCTGACCCTGACCGGGGACGGCCGCCTGGCGGTCGCCGAGGAGCCGGACCCCGAGGGCTACCGACTGGCCGTCAACCGGGACTTCCTGCTCGACGCCCTGGACGCCGGGCGGCCCGGGCAGCTGCTCCTCGAACTCGGCGGCCCGATCGCCCCGTTGGCCGTCCGCACGCCCGGCCTGCCGGGCACCTTCTCCGTCCTGATGCCGATCCGGCTTCCCGAGTCCGCCTGACCGGGGGCCGGTGCGCGGGCTCTGGAAGGATCACCGCATGAGCCCGTACACCGATCCCCCCGCCGCCGAGGTCCGCGTCCCCGCCCCCGGCGGCGGCCTGCTCTGGGCGGAGCGCTGCGGCGCCGGCAGCCCGGTGGTGCTGCTGCACGGCTCCGGCATGGACTCCCGGCTGTGGGACGCCGTCGTCCCGGCGCTCTCCCGGCACCACGACGTGATCCGCTACGACGCCCGCGGCCTCGGCCGGTCCAGCGCGCCCGAGCGGACCTTCGACGACATCGAGGACCTGGGCGCCGTCCTGGACCACTTCGGCCTGCGCAGCGCCGCGCTGGTCGGTCTGAGCATGGGCGGGGAGACCGCGCTGGACTTCGCCCTCGCCCACCCGGGCCGGGTCGCCGCGCTCGGCCTGGTCGGCGCCTCGGTCTCCGGCCACGACTGGCCGCCGTCGCCGCAGACCGCCGCCTACGCCGAGGCCAGGCGGCGCGGGGACGCGGCGGCGCTGGCCGGTCTCGAACTCTCCGTCTGGGCTGCGATGGGCCGCGGTGCCCCGGGCGGCGAGCTGATCGCGGCGATGGTCGAGGAGAACGCGGCCCGCCGGATCGTCAGCGAGCACCACCTCGCGGGCGCTCCGGCCCGGGCGGCCGAGCCGGTCCTCGGCACCGTGGCGGCGCCGACCCTGGTCGTCCACGGTGACCGCGACCACCCGGAGATCGCGGCGATCGCCCGTCGGCTCGCCGCCGACATCCCCGGGGCCCGCGGCCACCTCGTCCCGGACGCTGACCACTACCTGCCGCTGCGCACCCCCGAACGGCTCACCGAGCTCCTGCTGGCCCATCTGGCCTGACCCCGGGCCCCGCCCGGCCCTCCGTGTTTGCTGCCGCTAGCACCCTGCTTGCATTTGCAAGCAGGGTGTTGCAGGCTGTCCGCATGGCCTCACTGAACGTCGGCCCGCTGGGCGAGTACATCCGCGAACAGCGCCGCAACGCCCAGTACTCGCTGCGGCAGCTGGCGGAGGCCGCCGGCGTGTCCAACCCGTACCTCAGCCAGATCGAGCGCGGGCTGCGCAAGCCGAGCGCGGAGATCCTCCAGCAGATCGCCAAGGCGCTGCGGATCTCGGCGGAGACGCTGTACGTCCAGGCCGGGATCCTGGAGGAGCGGCGGGGAGAGGGCCTGGAGCTGCGGGCCTCGATCCTGGCCGATCCGCTGATCAACGAGCAGCAGAAGCAGGCGCTGCTCGCGGTCTACGACGCCTTCCTCAAGGAGAACGCCGCGTCGAAGGACGCGGCCGTGTCGAAGGCGAGCGGCGAGTCGGCCCCCGCTCCGGCGGCCGACGGCCCAGCCACCCAGAACATCCACCGGGAGGACCGGTAACCATGCCCATCACCGACGAGATCAAGAAGACCCTCAGCGACCCGACCCCGCTGTACGCCCTGGCCGGCGCCGGGGACCTCGCGTACGAGAAGCTGCGCGAGGTGCCGGGCCGGGTCGAGGCGCTGGCGGCGGACCGCAAGGGCGCGCAGGAGATGGCCGCCTCCAAGCTCCAGGAGGCGCAGACGCTGCTGACCGGGGCCCAGGCCAAGGTCGCCGAGACCGTCACCACCCTGCCGACGGACCTCAAGGCTTTGCAGGAGCGGGCCCAGGGCTTCGCCCTGCTGCAGGTGGCCCGCGCGGTCGAGCTGGCGGTGAAGGCCAAGGAGACGTACGACGAACTGGCCGAGCGCGGCAAGGTCGTGGTGGACAAGGCCCGCCCGGGCGGGCCGGAAGAGGCCGGGCCGGCCGTCGAGCTGACGGTCGAGCCGGCCGTCGAGCCGACCTCAGAGCCGGCCGCAGGGCCGGTCGGGGCCGCGGACGGGCCGGTGGCCGAGGAGGCCGTCGAGCCCGCCCCGAAGAAGTCCGCCAGGGCCCGCAAGGACGCGGCCGACGCCGCGGAGTGACCTGGTGCCCCGCGGGGCACGACCGGTGACCGTGGGACGTTGACCCCGGTGCGGACGGTCGCCGTGCCAGGATGGGCGGCGGTCGCATCGCCGGAGTCGAGAGCAGAGGAGATCGAAATGGTCGGAGTGTTGCAGATTCTGGCCTTTTCCTACCTGAATCCGATCTGGTGGGCGACCATCGCGATCCTCGCCTACAAGCTGTTCGCCCTCGCCGACGCGGTCACCCGCCGCGAGGACGCCTACCGGGCGGCCGACAAGAAGACCAAGGGCTTCTGGGTGGCGATCCTGGCGATCTCCTTCGGCTGGGACTTCCTGTTCGGGGTGAACTTCTTCACCGGCATCGGCACCCTGGCCGGTCTGGTCGCCTCGATCGTCTACGTGGTGGACGTCCGCCCGGCGATCCGGGCGCTGACCGGAGGCGGTGGCGGCCGGGGCGGCCGGAGCAACACCGGGCCGTACGGCCCCTGGTAGGACCGGCAGCGGACAGTCCGACGGCCCGGGCGGGTGAACTCCCCGCCCGGGCCGTCGTGTTGGCTGTTCCGCCGTTCCGCCGTTCCGCCGTTCCGCCGTTCCGCCGTTCCGCCGTTCCGCCGTTCCGCTGTTCCGCCGTTCCGCCGTCGCGACGCCCGTCGCCGCGCTCCGGCCGTACGGCCGTGCGGCCGTCAGCCGAGGATCAGCTGCACCGGGTTGCGCTCCAGCAGCAGCACCGCGACGTCGTCCGTCAGCGCCCCGCCGTTCAGCTCCTCGACCTCGGCGATGGCGCTGTCGACCAGCCGCCCCCTGGTCAGCCCGGCCGCCTGGTGGTCGCCGACCAGGTCGGCGAGCCCGTCCTGGCCCAAGCGGCGCGATCCGGCCCCGACCCGGCCCTCGATCAGCCCGTCGGTGTAGAGCAACAGCCGCCAGCCCGCCTGGAGTTCGATCTCGTGGGCGGGCCAGGCGGCCTGCCCGTCGTGGCAGGGCAGCAGGCCGAGCGCGGGCCCGGCGAGGTCGGCGGGCAGGGTGATCGGCTCGTGGTCCCGGCCGAGCAGCAGCGGCGCCGGGTGCCCGGCGAGGTAGAGCCGGGCCCGCTCGCCGGTGCCGAGCGCGTCGAGGCCGCTCCTGCCGCTGCCGGGTTCGATGACCAGCATGCAGAGCGTCGCGAAGATCTCGTCGCTGCGCCGCTCGTGCTCCAGCACGTGCTGGAGGGTGGTGAGCAGGGCCTCGCCGGTGAGGCCGGCGAAAACCAGGGTGCGCCACGCTATGCGGAGCGCGACGCCGAGCGCGGCCTCGTCCGGGCCGTGGCCGCAGACGTCGCCGATCACGACGTGGACGGCGCCGTCGTCGGTGCGCACGGCGTCGTAGAAGTCGCCGCCGAGCAGCGCGCGGCGGCGGCCCGGCCGGTAGCGCCGGGTGAAGGAGAGCCCGGCGCCGTCGAGCAGCGGGGTGGGCAGCAGGTGGCGCTGGAGGCGGGCGTTCTCCTGGCCGCGCAACTCGGCCTCGACCAGGCGGCGCTGGGACTCGTCGGCGCGCTTGCGCTCGACGGCGTAGCGCAGGGCGCGGGCGAGCAGCGGGCCGTCGGTTTCGTGCTTGAGCAGGAAGTCCTGGGCGCCCGCGGCGACGGCGGCCGCGCCGAGTTCGGCACCGGCGGCGTCGGTGAGCACCACGACCGGGGTGTGCGGGGCGCGGCGGAGCAGCTCGTGCAGGCCCTCCAGCCCGTCGGAGGAGTCGGAGGAGCCGGAGGGGTGCGGCAGGTCGGCGGGCGCGGCGAGGTCGAGCAGCACGCAGCCGAACTCGGGGGTGCGGGAGCGCCCGCGCCGGGCCCAGGGGGCGGGCGGGGCGAGCAGTTCGGTGGCCTGGTCCAGGCCGCGGGCCCAGTGGATCTCGATCGAGGTGCCGCTGTCGGCCACCGCGGCCTTGATCAGCTGGACGTCCGAGGCGTCGTCCTCGATGACCAGCAGCCGCAGCGGCGCGTCGTCGGCCGGGCCGTCCGCGCCCGGGAGGCCGCCGGGCTCGGAGATGTGGGACGGGTGGGAGGCGTGCGCGGCCCGGGAGCGGGGGTGCGGTATCGGCGGGGCCGCCGTGGCCGGTCCGGTCGTGGCGCGGCTGCGGGCATGGCCGACGGGGGCGCCGTCATGGGCGCCCGGCAGGTCCGCGGCACCAGGTGCCCGCCCGTCTCCCGTTGCGGGCATCGGTGGTTCCTCCCTTTCCCCGACTGCGTAACGGTCGGCGTCCGTCCGCAGTGCCCGCCTGGCACCGCGCGTCGGGGAACTTCTCGCGACCATAACGTGATCTCCGGGGATTTCTCTGGCCGACCGGCGCCGTTGTGGTTATTGCCACGCCGGTGGCGGTGTGGTGACTGGACTCGGACGACGACCCGGTTCCCGGCCCGGTGGCTGCCGGGCGGCCCGGGGGAGGGAGCGGGACATGGTGCCGCGGATCACCCTGGTGGAGGGTGACATCACGGAGCAGCCGGTGGACGCGGTGGTGAACGCCGCCAACTCGTCCCTGCTGGGCGGTGGCGGGGTGGACGGTGCGATCCACCGCGGGGGCGGGCCGCAGATCCTGGAGGAGTGCCGCCGGCTGCGGGCCTCGCACTGGGGCAAGGGGCTGCCCACCGGTCGGGCGGTGGCGACGGCGGCCGGACGGCTGCCGGCCCGGTGGGTGGTGCACACCGTCGGGCCGGTGTACCGGGCGGAGGAGTACGAGGAGCGGGCGGAGCTGCTGGCCTCCTGCTATCGCGAGTCGCTGCGCACCGCGGCGGCGCTCGGCGCGCGCACGGTGGCCTTCCCGGCCGTGTCGGCCGGGATCTACGGCTGGCCGCCGGCGGACGCGGCCCGGATCGCGCTCGGCACCGTCGCGGAGGTGCTGGACGGCGGGGACGCGGAGGCGGGGGCGGAGCTGGCGGAGGTGCGGTTCGTGCTGTTCGGGTCGGAGATGTACGAGGTGTTCGAGCAGGCCCGGCGGGAGCTGTCCGGGCGGGACGGCTGACGGCGGGGGTGGGGCGCGGTGGGCGTGGTGCCGGCCGGGCGGCGTGTGGTGCCGTCGCTCGGCCGGGTCCATCGTGGCGTGCCGAGGCGTCAACACGCCAGAGTTATTCGATAACTCGTTCGAGTGAATGCGTCGGATCGCTCACCAGCTCCGGCGTGCACCAACCATCCGCGCGCTCCCCGGCCGGGCCGTACGACCGCTACGGCGCGAGCGCCGACCAGGGCACCGTGACCTCGCCCTGCCGCCACCGCCCGCGCGCGTCCACCAGCGGCCAACTGCCCGCCAGCGCCGTGCAGGCCGCCACCCAGCGCTGCCGCGCCCCGAACGCCCCGTACGGCGCGGCGGCCGCCCAGGCCCGGTCGAAGTCGGCCAGGAAGGCGTGCACCGGCCGCCCCGGCACGTTGTGGTGGATCAGCGCCTTCGGCAGCCGCTCGGCCAGGTCGGAGGGCTGGCCGAGGCCGCCCAGCCGGGCCGCGAAGGTCACCGTCCGGGGCCCCTCCGGGCCGAGCGCGACCCAGACGTGCCGCCGACCGATCTCGTCGCAGGTGCCCTCGACCAGCAGCCCGTCCGGGGCGAGCCGCGCGCACAGCCGCTCCCACACCCCGGCGACCGCCGACTCGTCGTACTGCCGCAGCACGTTGGCGGCCCGGATCAGCTGGGCCGGGGCGCCGCCGTCCAGCGGCACCTCGAAGCCCCCGCGCCGGAACGTGAGCAGCGGCGGCTCGGCGTACGGCAGCGCGGCGGCGACCCGCTCCGGTTCGATCTCGATCCCGACCACCCGGACGTCCGGCCGCACGGTGCGCAGCCGCCCGGCCAGCTCGACGGCGGTCCACGGGGCGGCGCCGTAGCCGAGGTCCACCGCGACCGGCGGGCGCCCGGCGGCGCGCAGCGAGCGGCCGAGGGCGTGGGCGATCCAGCGGTCCATCCGGCGCAGCCGGTTGGTGTTGGTGGTGCCCCGGGTGACCGTCCCCACCGGGCGTCCGGTCCGCCCGCGGGCGGGCGCGGCGGAAGCGGGATCGAAGGAGGCAGCCATGCCCAGAAGGGTAGTCGGGCCGCCGACGGCACCGTGCTGACCTGCGGCGACGGCACCCGCCCCGGTCGGTTGGCGGCGGCGGGAATGCCGGACGCGGTCCGTGCGGTTGGCACTCTGATGGTGATGTGTGCCCGGGACGGGGCAGCGCACACCGGACAACGGGCGGCCCGGCGCGGGCGGCCTTGACGGGCCGCACAGAGGAGGCTTCAGCCAGGTGATCCAGCACCCCGTCCGTTCGGTACGCCGTGCCCAGCCCGCCGCACCCGCGCGGGGCCGGCTCCAGTCGCTCGTCCCCGGCCGCCGTCGCCCACGCCGGATAGCCATGCTGAGCGTCCACACCTCGCCGCTGCACCAGCCCGGCACGGGGGACGCCGGCGGGATGAACGTCTACATCGTCGAGCTGGCCAAGCGCCTCGCCGACCTCAACATCGAGGTCGAGGTGTTCACCCGGTCGATCTGCTCGGACGACGCGCCGACGGTCGAGCTGGCCCCGGGCGTGCTGGTCCGCCACGTCACCGCCGGCCCGTACGAGGGCCTGGTCAAGGAGGACCTGCCGGCCCAGCTGTGCGCCTTCACCCACGGGGTGCTGCGCACCGAGGCGGGCCACCGCCCCGGCCACTACGACCTGGTGCACTCGCACTACTGGCTCTCCGGGCAGGTCGGCTGGCTGGCCGCGCAGCGCTGGGGGGTGCCGCTGGTGCACACCATGCACACCATGGCGAAGGTCAAGAACGCCGCGCTGGCCGAGGGCGACACGCCCGAGCCCGCGGCCCGGGTGATCGGCGAGACCCAGGTGGTGGAGGCGGCCGACCGGCTGATCGCCAACACCACCGAGGAGGCCGCCGAACTGGCGCTGCACTACTCCGCCCGGCCGGACCAGCTGGCCGTCGTCCACCCCGGGGTCAACCTGGACGTCTTCCGCCCCGCCGGTCCCGGGGCGCCCGCCGCCGCGCGGGCCCGGCTGGGCCTGCCGCAGGACGCGGCGGTGCTGCTGTTCGCCGGCCGGATCCAGCCGCTGAAGGCCCCGGACGTGCTGCTGCGGGCGGTCGCCGCGCTGCTGGGCCGCCGCCCGGAGCTGCGCGAGCGCCTGGTGGTGCCGGTGGTCGGCGGGCCGTCCGGCACCGGGCTGGCCCGGCCGGAGAGCCTGCACAAGCTCGCCGCCCAGCTGGGCATCGGCGACGTGGTGCGGTTCCACCCGCCGGTCGGCCAGCCGCAGCTCGCCGACTGGTACCGGGCGGCGACGGCGCTGGTGATGCCCTCGTACAGCGAGTCCTTCGGGCTGGTCGCGCTGGAGGCGCAGGCCAGCGGCACCCCGGTGGTGGCGGCCGCGGTCGGCGGTCTGCCGGTCGCGGTGCGGGACGGCGAGACCGGCACCCTGGTGCAGGGCCACGACCCGCTGGACTGGTCGCACGCGCTGGAGCCGTACGTCACCGACCCGGGCCTGGTCGCCCGGCGCGGCGAGGCGGCGGCCCGGCACGCGGCCCGCTTCGGCTGGGACACCGCCGCGGCGACCACCGCGGAGGTGTACGCGGGCAGCATGGCCCGCCCGGCCGGCCGGCTGGCGGCGGCCCGTCGCCGTCTGGCCTGAGCGGACGCCGGCCGGCGTCCACGCACGCCCCGGGCCGCCCGCCTCGGCCGCTCCGGGGCTGCGCCTGCCCGGTACCGGCGAGTAACGTCACCCCCATGGCAATCCGCACCAAGGACGAGGCCCTGACCCTCCTGCGCGCCGCCCTGGACGACACCGGGGTGGCCTGGGAGCCGGCCGCCACCGACCCGTACACGCTGGTGGCGGCCCTCCCGGGCACCCGGAAGCTGAGCACCACCTGCGCCCTGCGGGTCGGTGACCACACCCTGTCGGTGAACGCCTTCGTGATCCGCCGCCCCGACGAGAACCACGAGGCCGTCTACCGCTGGCTGCTGGAGCGCAACACCCGGATGTACGGCGTCGGGTACGCGGTCGACGCGCTCGGCGACGTCTACCTGGCCGGCCGGCTGCCGCTGGAGGCGCTCACCCCGCAGGTCGTGGACCGGCTGCTCGGGACGGTGCTGGAGAACGCGGACGAGCCCTTCAACACCCTGCTGGAGCTCGGCTTCGCCACCGCGATCCGGCGCGAGTGGGAGTGGCGGACCAAGCGCGGGGAGTCCACCCGCAACCTGGCCGCCTTCGCCCACCTGGCCGCCCCGCCGACCCCGGCGGAGGACGCCCCGGACGCCGGCTGACCCGTCCGGTCAGCCGACCGTCGGAGCCTTCGCCGGCTCCGCCGCGGGCGCCGCGGGCTCCGCGGCCGGTGCCGTGACCTCCGCCGCGGGCACCGGCACCGCCGTCGCCACGGGCCGGCGTCGGCCCACCGAGCCGGTCCGCCGGGCCAGCACCACGTACCCGAGCGCGGTCAGCGTCCCGACCGCCCCGCAGGCCGTCCAGAGCACCACCGGTCCGGCGTGCTGGAGCAGCAGCCCGCCGCCCGCCGGGCCGAGGAACGAGGCGAGCGACCAGGAGAGGCTGTGCACGCCCTGGTAGCGGCCGCGTCCGTGGGTCGGCGCCAGTTCGGCGACCAGGCCCATCATCACCGGCGTGTTGAGGATCTCGCCGACCGTCCAGACGGCCACCGAGAGCGCGAACAGCCAGGCCGAGGAGCCGGCCAGCGCGGCCAGTCCGAAGCCCCAGCCGGTGAGCAGGCAGCTGGTGATCAGCAGCCCGGTCCGCGAGCGGCCCTGCATCCACCGGGTGAGCGGGATCTGGAGGACCACGATCAGCAGCCCGTTCAGGCCGATGACCAGGCCGTACTCGGTGGAGGTGATGCCGGAGGCACCCATGTCCACGGCGAGCGTGGTGCTGCCCTGCTGGAAGACCAGCGCGAGCAGCAGGGTCAGGCCGACCAGCGCCATGAACGGGGCGTCCCGGAACACCGAGCCCAGGCCGATCCGCGGTTCCGCCGGGCCGTCCGTCCGGTCGTCCGGGAGCCGCGGCCTGGTCTCCGGGATCCGGACGAAGATCACCACCGCGCAGACCAGGGTGGAGAGCGCGTCCAGCAGGAAGAGCGTGAGGTAGCCGTGGGTGGCGATCAGGCCGGCCAGCGCGGCCGAGAGGCCGAAGCCGATGTTGATCGCCCAGTAGTTCAGCGAGTACGCGCGGACCCGGTCCTCGGCCGGCACCAGGTCGGCGATGATCGCCGAGGTGGGCGGGCGGGTGGCGTTGTTGCACAGGCCCACCAGGAAGGCCACCGCGGCGATCGCCACCTGGCCGTCCGCGAAGCCGAGCACGGCGGTGAACAGCGCGGTGCCGAGCTGGGCGGCGACCAGGGTGGGGCGGCGGCCGATCCGGTCGGCCAGCACGCCCGCGCCGATCGCGGCGACGGCCGAACCGAGGCCGAACAGCGAGGCCACCAGGCCCGCGTAGGAGGCCGAGTAGCCCCGGTCGACGGTCAGGTACAGGGCCAGGAACGTCACCACGAACGCGCCGAGCTTGTTCACCAGGGTGCTCACCCAGAGCCACCAGAACTCCCGCGGCAGCCCGCCCACCGTCTCGTGCACGAGTCTTCGGAACCGGGGGTTGGTGACCAGGGGGACGAGCATGTGGGGGCTCCCGTGGGCAGGCGTCCGCCGAGCGGTTCGGCAGGCCCGGTCAGCCGACGCATGTAAGTGTCAGATGCGCGGGTCACACATTACACAGCGACGGAAGGTCCCCACCAGGGGTTTTCCGGCCCCCACTAAGCTGGGGGCCATGGCTGACACGACGTACCGACTCATCCTGCTCCGCCACGGCGAGAGCCAGTGGAACCAGAAGAACCTGTTCACCGGTTGGGTCGATGTCGACCTCAACGAGAAGGGCGAGAAGGAGGCCGCCCGCGGCGGCGAGCTCCTGGCCGCCGAGGGTCTGCTCCCCGACGTGCTGCACACCTCGCTGCTGCGCCGCGCGATCCGCACCTCCCAGATCGCCCTGGACAAGGCCGACCGGCACTGGATCCCGGTCAGCCGCAGCTGGCGGCTGAACGAGCGCCACTACGGTGCGCTCCAGGGCAAGGACAAGGCCCAGACCCTGGCCGAGTTCGGCGAGGAGCAGTTCCAGCTGTGGCGCCGCTCGTACGACACCCCGCCGCCGGTGCTGGCCGACGACGCCGAGTACTCGCAGGCCGGTGACGCCCGCTACGCCGAGATCCCGAGCGAGCTGCGTCCGCGCACCGAGTGCCTGAAGGACGTCGTCGAGCGGATGCTCCCGTACTGGTACGACGCCATCGTCCCGGACCTCGCCGCCGGGAAGACCGTCCTGGTCACCGCCCACGGCAACAGCCTGCGCGCGCTGGTCAAGCACCTCGACGGCGTCTCCGACGAGGCCATCGCCGGCCTGAACATCCCGACCGGCATCCCGCTGGTGTACGAGCTGGACGCGGACTTCAAGCCCCTCACCCCGGGCGGCCGCTACCTCGACCCGGACGCCGCCGCGGCTGCCATCGAGGCGGTCAAGAACCAGGGCAAGAAGTAGGCCACTTGCCGCTACGGCCCCGCCGCCCGGTCGGACCGGGCGGCGGGGCCTTCGTTCGTTTTCGGTCGGTTCGGGGTCAACCTGCTTGCCTGGTCGGTGAGTTGGGTAGGCGCGAAAATGGTTCAGACCATTGACGGCCGCCGTCGGCGGCTCCTACCGTGAGGGCACCGGACTGGCGCAGGCATGCCAGGATCTCCCCGTCCGGGCCGCCGCACCCCCACGCGCGCGCGTCTGCGCCCCCGGCGCACACTCCATCCACCCCCACGGAGGAGCACCATGCGCACACGCCACATCGTCGGGGCGGCCGTCGCCGCGCTGGCGATCCCGCTGACCCTGGCCTTCCCGGCCTCGTCCCACGGCTGGATCTCGACCCCGCCCAGCCGGGCCGCGCTCTGCGACACCCACGTGGACGGCGTCCCGTGGGACTGCGGCGACATCCAGTGGGAGCCGCAGAGCGTCGAGGGCCCCAAGGGCTTCCCGGCACTCGGTCCCTCGGACGGCACCATCTGCGCCGGCGGCAACGCGCGCTTCGCCGAGCTGGACGACCCGCACGCGGGCGCCTGGCCGACGACGCCGGTGACGGCGGGCCAGCAGCTCACCTTCACCTGGAAGTTCACCGCCCGGCACGCGACCTCGGACTTCCGGTACTACATGACCAGGCCGGGCTACGACGCGAGCCAGCCGGTCACCCGGGCCAACCTGGACCTGACGCCCTTCCTGACCGTCCCGTTCGGCGGGGTGCAGGTGCCGAGCACGCTCAGCCACACCGCGACCATCCCGAGCGGGCGGACCGGCCACCAGGTGGTCGTCGCGGTCTGGAACATCGCCGACACCCCGAACGCCTTCTACTCCTGCACCGACGTCACGTTCTGACGCACCCGGGGGCACACCCGTGGGCACGCGCGCGGTCGCCCGCGCGGGCGCGCCACGGAACCCCCGCGGACACGGACGAGGTGCACGGCCGCCGGAAGACCGTGCACCTCGGGGGCGCCTCGTGCGGGGGGCCGCTCAGTGGCCACCGCAGCAGCCGCCGTCGGCGCCGCCGCACTGGCAGGGCGCGCCGGACTGGCAGCCGCAGCCGCAGCCCGGGCCGCAGCCGCAGCCGGCGGCGAGGACGGGGAGCAGCTTCGGGGCGGGTGGCTCGACGGTGTCGTGGGCGGTTGCCGGTCGGGTCGGGTGGGCCTTCATCGAGCTTCCCTCCTTGTGACGGGCACGGTCCTGTGCCCCCAATGTCGAGTGAAACCGCCGAACGGAGGGGGCGTCAACGGGCGCGCGGTGGTGGGGCGCACGGGAGACCGTGCGCCCGCACCACCCTCGTCACGGGTTTACTCACCCCTCGGGGTGAGCCGCCGGCACCACGACCGGCGGTCAGTCGACCGGCGCGGCCTCGGCTGCCTCGGTGGCGGCCACGAACTCCGCCACGTGCTCCCCCGTCACCAGGTACACCACGCGCTTGGCGACCGACACCGCGTGGTCCGCGAAGCGCTCGTAGTAGCGGCCGACCAGGGTGATGTCGACGGCGGTCTCGATGCCGTGGTGCCAGCGCTCGTCGATCAGGTGCGACAGCAGCTCGCGGTGCAGGGTGTCGATCGCGTCGTCGTCCTGCTCCATCTCCAGCGCCTTGTCGACGTCCTTGGTGGCGATGACCAGGCCGGCCTTGGCCACCAGGCGCTGGGCGAGCTGGCCCATCTCCAGGACGGTGGAGTGCAGGTCGCTCGGCACGGCGGTGTCGGGGTAGCGCATCCGCGCGACCTTGGCGACGTGCCGGGCGAGGTCGCCGCAGCGCTCCAGGTCGGCGCTCATCCGCAGCGACGTGACGACGATGCGCAGGTCGGTGGCGACCGGCTGCTGGCGGGCGAGCAGGTCGATGGCCCGGTTCTCCAGCTCGTGGTGCAGCTCGTTGACCTTCTCGTCGGCGGCGATCACGCTCTCCGCCAGCGCCAGGTCCGCGTCGAGGAGTGCGGTGGTGGCGCGGCCCATCGCAGAGCCGACCAGCCGGGCCATCTCGACCAGGCTGTCGCCGATCGCATCGAGTTCCTCGTGGTACGCGTCGCGCATGTTCTCTCCTCAGTAGCTGTGTCGGTGGCGGTGCCGACCGGTCAGCCCGTCCGACCGTCGTTCCGGTGTCCGGGTGACCGCTGCTGGTGGCGCGCATCGTACGCGCACACCCGAGCCGGTGGCCGCTGTTCGGCACACCGATCTCTCCCACACGGGCTGCGTGGCCAACTTTCGGCCGTCAGGGCGACGGAGCACGGCCGCTCCGGTGAATCGGCGGCCACTTGAAGGTGAATTCTCGGCAACGCGTGGTCGATGCCTTGATCGAGCGCTTGGGGACTGCCCTGGCCGTACGCTTACGCTGGCCACATGGACGTGAACGTGGCCGCCGCCGCTGCCTGTGCCATAGCCGGGCTCGGCGTAGGCCTCACCGCCTCCATCGCCTTCCGCTGGAGCGAGCGCGAGCAGGCCAAGGGCAAGTACAGCGGAACCGGCGGCAGGAACCTCGGCCGGTACCAGCCGCTGGGCACCGGCAATCCCGAGCCGCCGCTGCCGCCGGGGGTCGACACCGTGCTGTCCGTGCTCCGCTCCTGCGCGATCGTGCTGGGCGAGGGCGACGAGGTGGTCAAGGCCAGCTCGGCGGCGTACGCGATGGGCCTGGTGCGCGGCGGTGCCGTCGCCGTGGACCAGATGCTCTCGCTGGCCCGCTCCACCCGCAGGGACGGCGAGATCCGCCAGGTCGAGCTGGAGGTGCCCCGGCCGGGCGCGGCCCGCGCGGCGGAGCCGCTCGCGGTCTCCGTCCGGGTCGCCCCGCTGGGCTCCCGGCTGGTGCTGGTGCTGGTCGAGGACCAGACCGAGCGGCGCCGGGTCGAGGCCGTCCGCCGGGACTTCGTGGCCAACGTCAGCCATGAGCTCAAGACCCCGGTCGGCGCCCTGTCGCTGCTCTCCGAGGCGGTCGTCGACGCCTCCGACGACCCGGAGGCGGTGCAGCGCTTCGCCGGCCGGATGCAGGTCGAGGCGGCCCGGCTGGCCAGTCTGGTCCAGGAGATCATCGACCTCTCCCGGGTCCAGGACGACCGGCTGATGATCGACCCGGAGCCGGTCGCGGTGGACGAGCTGATCGCCGAGGCGATCGACCGCTGCCGCCAGCAGGCCGCCGCCAAGCAGATCCTGATCGCGGCCGGCGGCATCGCCGGCCTCTACCTCCACGGCAACCGCGGCCAGCTCGCCGCCGCGCTCGGCAACCTGGTCGAGAACGCCGTCAACTACAGCCCGCCGCGCACCCGGGTGGCCATCGCCACCCGGCGGATCTCCAGCGCCGCGGCGCTCGGGGAGGCGGACGGCGAGCTCATCGAGATCTCGGTCACCGACCAGGGCATCGGCATCTCCGAGAAGGACCGCGAGCGGGTCTTCGAGCGGTTCTACCGCGTCGACCCCGCCCGCTCCCGGGCGACCGGTGGCACCGGCCTGGGCCTGTCCATCGTCAAGCACGTCGCGGCCTCGCACGGCGGCACCGTCTCGGTGTGGAGCGTCGAGGGCCAGGGCTCCACCTTCACCGTCCGCCTGCCCGCCGGGCAGGCCCCCGGGGAGGACGGGTCCGAGAACGCGTTCGACGACGAGCCGGACCGCACGCCGGGCGGCGACCCCGCCGGCCCCGCCGCCGCACCCCGCACCCTCACCACGGACCGTACGGACCGTTCGCTCCCCGCCGGGGAGCGGGAACAACACCTGTCAGACACAACCCCTCAGCTTGCCCCGGAGGCCTGATCGTGACCCGAGTACTGGTGGTCGAGGACGAGGAGTCGTTCAGCGACGCCCTCTCGTACATGCTCCGCAAGGAGGGCTTCGAGGTGGCCGTCGCCGCCACCGGCCCCGACGCCCTGGAGCAGTTCGAACGCAATGGTGCCGACCTCGTCCTGCTCGACCTGATGCTGCCGGGCCTGCCCGGCACCGAGGTCTGCCGCCAGCTCCGGGTGCGGTCCAACGTCCCGGTGATCATGGTGACCGCGAAGGACAGCGAGATCGACAAGGTCGTCGGTCTGGAGATAGGCGCTGACGACTACGTCACCAAGCCGTACTCCACCCGCGAGCTGGTCGCGCGGATCCGCGCGGTGCTGCGCCGCCGCGGCGAGGACGGCGGCGCCGGCGACAACGGCGGCGGCCCGGGCGCCCTGGAGGCGGGCCCGGTCCGGATGGACGTGGACCGCCACGTGGTGACCGTGGACGGCGCCAAGGTCGACCTGCCGCTCAAGGAGTTCGACCTGCTGGAGATGCTGCTGCGCAACGCGGGCCGGGTGCTCACCCGGATGCAGCTGATCGACCGGGTCTGGGGCGCGGACTACGTGGGCGACACCAAGACCCTGGACGTCCACGTGAAGCGCCTGCGGGCCAAGATCGAGCCGGACCCGGGCGCGCCGCGCTACCTGGTCACCGTTCGCGGCCTGGGTTACAAGTTCGAGCCGTAAACCGCCCCGAACACGCGGAAGGCCCCCGCCGGCAGCAGCCGGAGGGGGCCTTCGCGTCGCTCCGGCGGGCCCGAGCGGGCCCGCCGGGGGGCGGGGTGCGGTGTCAGTGCGCGGCCGGGACGCCCGGGGCGGTGGTGGTGCCGGCCGGGACGGCGGCACCGGGGGTCGGCGCGCCCGGGGTGGTGGCGCCGGCGGACGGGGCGGTGGCGCCGGGCGTGGCGGTCTTGGCGGGGGTGGCGGTCGGCGACGGGGTCGGCCCGAAGCCCTGGTAGAGGCCGCGGCCGTGCTCGCCCGAGTCGGGGCTCACGGCGGCCTGGGCCTCGACCTTCTGGCCGTCCTTGAAGGTGAAGACGGTCGGGGCGAAGCCGCCGACGTGGACGGTCGCGGAGGCGGCGGTGGCGGACGGGTTGCCCTGGCCGCCGATCACCACCGAGCCACCGGCCGGGACGACGATCTCGGACAGCGGAGCGCCGGCGGCGTCCGCGAAGGTGGCAGCGGCACCGCCGACGGTGACGGACTGGAGCTCGGCCGGGGTGGTCGCGGTGTTCGCGATGTTGACGACCACGTTCGCGGGGCCGGTGTGGTCGCCGGAGGCGCCCTCCGCCGTGACGACCACGATGTTGTTCAGCCGGAGGTTCGTTCCGAGGGTCGCCGCCGCGTTGTCCGGCTTGATCTGCAGGGTGTCCGGCGTGTTGCCGGCGGCGCAGGAGGACAGCGAGGCGATGGCGATGGCGGCGATGGCGGCGATGCTGCCGCGTCGAAGGCTGCGGCTCACGGCGGCGGCTTCTCCTAGGTCACGTGTCGGAAGGTCAGGTCTCAGATTATCGACCTCGCTTATGCGCTCCTCACGGGGTGGTCCCCGTGTCGCACTCCCGGGGGCCTCCGGGGGCCGTCCGGCGGTACGTTCGGCATGTCCGGGTCACGCGGAGGACAAGGTTCGACCAAGATCGAATAACGATTGGGTCGCGACCGGAAAAGGGGTGAAAGCTCAAGATCCAATCATGGTTGCGGGGGTGTTGCGCAAGGGTTTCGTCGAACCCTGGAACCGCCTCCGACCTGCGGGAAGCCCCTCTCGAACATCGGTCGCAGCACGTCATGGGGGTCCTTGTCAAGCCCCGAGACCGGCCCTGACCTGCGAAAACGCCCTTCGGGTGCGCCGCGAACCGTGTTATTCTGGAAAGCCACGGAAGGGGTCCTGTCACATGACGTTCAAGGTTGGCGACACGGTGGTCTACCCCCATCACGGGGCCGCGCTGATCGAGGCCATCGAAACTCGCCAGATCAAAGGTGTGGACAAGACCTACCTGGTGCTCAAGGTGCAGCAGGGAGACCTGACGCTCCGCGTGCCCGCCGAGAACGCGGAGTTCGTCGGCGTGCGCGATGTGGTCGGCCAGGAGGGTCTGGACCGGGTCTTCGAGGTGCTGCGGGCACCGTACACGGAAGAGCCGACCAACTGGTCCCGTCGCTACAAGGCGAACCTGGAGAAGCTCGCCTCGGGCGACGTCATCAAGGTCGCCGAGGTCGTCCGCGACCTGTGGCGCCGCGAGCGCGAGCGCGGCCTCTCGGCCGGCGAGAAGCGGATGCTCGCGAAGGCGCGCCAGATCCTCGTCAGCGAGCTCGCGCTGGCGGAGAACACCAACGAGGACAAGGCGGAGACGCTGCTCGACGAGGTCCTCGCCTCGTAGCACGTCACCGCTCGTGCGGTCGGGCTGCCGCCCAACGCTCACAGCGCCCGGTGCCGGCGCACCACTTCTCGGACGAACCGTCCGGGAGTGGTGCAGTGGCACTTCGGGCGCTGAGGCATGTCCGGACCACGCCATCCGCCCGAGCCGGCCCAGGCTTGCAAGACCGTTTCTGCGCCCGCTGTTGCGCGGAGCTTGCGGAGCTGTGCGGCGGGCGGTGGACCGTGGTTCTTCGGAAGGGGCCCGGTGCGCCCGCCGGGCACGCCATGGCCATACCCACTTCGCCGAAGGAGTGAAACCTGAACGCGTCAGGAGCAGTCGCAGCAGCAGTGGTGCCCGCCGCCGGACGGGGTGAGCGGCTGGGGCCCGGGGCCCCGAAGGCCCTGCGGGAACTGGGGGGCGTGCCGCTCCTGGTGCACGCCGTCCGGGCCCTGGCCCGCAGCCGGGCGGTCGGCCTGGTCGTGGTCGCCGCCCCCGCCGACGGGGTGGCCGAGGTGGTCGCCCTGCTGGACAGCCACGGGCTGGACGACAAGGACATCCGGGTGGTGGCCGGCGGGGCGACCCGCCAGGAGTCGGTCCGGCTGGGCCTGGCCGCGATCCCGGACGAGGTCGGGATCGTGCTGGTGCACGACGCGGCCCGCCCGTTGGTCCCGGTCGAGGTGGTGGACGCCGTCGCGGCCGCCGTCCGGGCCGGGGCGCTCGCCGTGGTGCCCGCGGTGCCGCTGGCCGACACGGTGAAGCGGGTCGAACCCAACCCGGGCGGCCCCGAGCCGGTGCTCGACACGCCCGAGCGCGCCACCCTGCGCGCCGTGCAGACCCCGCAGGGCTTCGACCGGGCCACCCTGGTCGAGGTGCACGCCAAGGCGCTGGCCGAGGAGAGCGCCGGCACCGCCGACGCGCCCCCGGTCACCGACGACGCCGGCCTGGTCGAGCGCTACGGCGGTCGGGTCGTCGTGGTGCCCGGCCACGAGGAGGCGTTCAAGGTCACCCGTCCGCTGGACCTCGTGCTCGCCGAGGCCGTACTCGCCCGCAGGAGGGCCGCCGATGCCTACTGACCCGCAGACCCCGGTGATCCCCGTGATCCCGGTGATCCCCCGCGTCGGGATCGGCACCGACGTGCACGCCTTCGAGGCCGGCCGCCCGCTCCGGGTGGCCGGGCTGGACTGGCCGGACGCCGGGGACGGCCTCTCCGGGCACTCGGACGCCGACGTCGCCGCCCACGCCGCCTGCGACGCGCTGTTCTCGGCCGCCGGGATCGGCGACCTGGGCGCCCACTTCGGCACCGACCGCCCGGAGTGGGCCGGCGCGTCCGGGGTGAAGCTGCTCGGCGAGGCGGCCCGGCTGGTCCGCGCGGCGGGCTTCGAGATCGGCAACGTGTCGGTCCAGGTGATCGGCGTGCGGCCGAAGATCGGCAAGCGGCGGGCCGAGGCGCAGGCCGCGCTGTCCGAGGCGGTCGGCGCCCCGGTGGCCGTCTCCGGCACCACGACCGACGGTCTGGGGCTGACCGGCCGGGCCGAGGGCCTGGCCGCGATCGCCACCGCCCTGGTGTACGAACGGCGTTGAGCCGCTCGTGCCGGGGGGCGGGAACAACCCGTACCTGACGGGTGTTCACCCGGTGTTCCGGGGGCCCGGGTCGCTAGTGTTCGACCCGGGCCCGCGCGGGGCTTCCGCTCGGGCCGCGAGCCGCGACGAGAAGAGGTTTCCGATGGGTGTCGAACTCGCCGACAAGGTCAAGAATCTGCTCGACAGCAAGAGCTTCGCCGTGGTCTCCACGATCCAGCCCGACGGGAGCCCGCAGGCTTCGGTGGTCTGGGTCAAGCGGGACGGCGACGACATCCTGTTCTCCACTGTCCAGGGCCGCCGCAAGCACCTCAACCTGGTCAGGGACCCGCGCCTGTCGCTCGTGATCAACTCGCAGGACAACCCGTACGAGTACTTCGAGGCGCGCGGCGAGGCCACGCTGACCACCGAGGGCGGGCGCGAGCTGATCGACGAGCTGTCCCACAAGTACATGGGCAAGGACTACGGCTTCGACGGCCCGGACGACGTCCGGGTGGTCGTCCGGATCTCCCCGCGCAAGGTGGTCGGCACCATCTGATCCACCCGACCCCGCCCCGCCGTTTCCCCGGGACCACGCCCCCGTCCTCCCGGGGAATGTGGCGGGGCACCCCCCGCTGCCCACTACGCTGGACGCTGTGAGCATTCGTCTGTACGACACCAGCACCCGCCAGGTACGCGACTTCGTCCCGCTTGTACCGGGTTGTGTCTCGATCTACCTGTGCGGCGCTACCGTCCAGTCGGCGCCACACATCGGGCACATCCGGTCCGGGCTCAACTTCGACATCATGCAGCGGTGGTTCGCCTACCGCGGCTACCAGGTGACCTTCGTCCGCAACGTCACCGACATCGACGACAAGATCATCACCAAGGAGCGCGAGCTCGGCACGCCGTGGTGGCAGATCGGCTACGAGAACGAGCGGGCCTTCAACGCCGGCTACGACGCGCTGGGCTGCCTGCCGCCGACCGTCGAGCCGCGGGCCACCGGGCACATCCCCGAGATGATCGAGATGATGCGCGGGCTCATCGAGAAGGGCCACGCCTACGCGGCCGACGGCAACGTCTACTTCGACGTGCGGTCGTACCCCGACTACCTGGCGCTCTCCAACCAGAAGCTGGACGACCTGCGCCAGCCCGAGGGCGAGGGCGAGACCGGCAAGCGGGACCAGCGCGACTTCGCGATGTGGAAGTCCGCCAAGCCGGGCGAGCCGAGCTGGGACACCCCGTGGGGCCGCGGCCGTCCCGGCTGGCACCTGGAGTGCTCCGCGATGGCCCACAAGTACCTCGGCGAGGCCTTCGACATCCACGGCGGCGGGCTGGACCTGATCTTCCCGCACCACGAGAACGAGATCGCCCAGTCCAAGGCCTACGGCGACGACTTCGCCGGCTTCTGGGTGCACAACGCCTGGGTCACCATGGCCGGCGAGAAGATGAGCAAGTCGCTGGGCAACTCGGTGCTGGTCTCCGAGATGGTCCGGGCGTGGCGGCCGATCGTGCTCCGCTACTACCTCGCGGGCCCGCACTACCGCTCGATGATCGAGTACAGCGAGGAGTCGCTGCGCGAGGCCGAGGCCGGCTTCGGCCGGATCGAGGGCTTCGTCCAGCGCGCCGTGGAGCGCTGCGGCACGGTCGACGCGGCGCCCGAGGTGCCGCCGGCCTTCGCCGAGGCGATGGACGACGACTTCGGCGTGCCGCAGGCGCTGGCCGTCGTGCACACCGCCGTCCGCCAGGGCAACAGCGCCCTGAACGCGGACGACAAGGAGAGCGTGGTGGCGCGACTCGCCGAGGTCCGTGCGATGCTCGGTGTACTGGGCCTCGACCCGCTCGACCGGCACTGGGCCGGGGCGGAGCGCGGTGAGGACCTCCACGGCGTGGTCGACTCGCTGGTCCGTCTGGTCCTGGACCAGCGGCAGGCGGCGCGCGAGCGCAAGGACTTCGCCACCGCGGATGCCATCCGCGACCAGCTCGGCCTGGCCGGGCTGGCGATCGAGGACACCCCGTCCGGCCCGCGCTGGACGATCAACAGCCAGTAACCCCATCCGACGATCGGGGTGATGGGTGGGCCGTACCGGACCGGTGCGGCCCTCCCGCATGACGTAGCGCATGCCGTCGACCGCCACCGGGCAGACCGGGGCGGTCGGGGCATGCCGGACAGACAGGAAGTACAGCCATGGCCGGCAACAGCCAGCGCAGGAACCGCCGCAACCCCGGATCGAAGAAGGGCGCGTCTGTCGGTACCGGCGGGCACAGCCGGAAGGCCCTGCAGGGCAAGGGCCCGACCCCGCCCGGCGAGGAGCGCAAGGGCCACCCCAAGCAGCGGGCCGCCAACGCCGCGGTCAAGCGCGAGCGGGACGCCAAGGCCCGGGCCGGCATGCGCCGGGCCGGCGGCGGCGGTCGCGGCGGCCGCGGCGGCGCGGGCAGCGCCGAGCTGGTCTTCGGCCGCAACTCGGTGGTCGAGGCCCTGCAGGGCGACGTGCCGGCCAACGCGCTGTACGTCCAGCAGTTCATCGACACCGACGACCGGGTCCGCGACGCCTTCCAGGCCGCCAACGACCGCGGCATCCCGCTGATGGAGGCCCCGCGGCCCCAGCTGGACCAGATGACCGGCGGGATGAACCACCAGGGCCTGGTGCTCCAGGTGCCGCCGTACGAGTACGCGCACCCCGACGACCTGCTGGCGGACGCCGCCGACGCCGGCCAGGACGCGCTGATCATCGCGCTGGACGGCGTGACCGACTCGCGCAACCTGGGCGCCGTCGTCCGCTCGGCCGCCGCCTTCGGCGCGCACGGCGTGGTCATCCCCGAGCGCCGCGCGGCCGGCATGACCGCCGGCGCCTGGAAGACCTCCTCCGGCGCCGCGGCCCGGCTGCCCGTCGCCCGGGCCACCAACATGACCCGCACCCTGGAGGCCTACCAGAAGGCCGGCCTGATGGTCGTCGGCCTGGCCGCCGACGGCGAGGCCGAGATCGGCGACCTGGACCTGCTGACCGGTCCGGTCGTGATCGTCGCGGGTAGCGAGGGCAAGGGCCTGTCCCGGCTGGTCTCGGAGACCTGCGACATGCGGGTCCGGATCCCGATGTCCGGCCTGACCGAGTCGCTGAACGCCGGTGTCGCGGCGGGCATCGTGCTGTACGAGGCCGCGCGGCTGCGCGCCAAGCGCTGAGCACGGGCGCCGAGTGCTGAGCTCGGGCGTCCGGCGCTGAGCGCGGGCGTCCGGGGCTGAGCTCGGGCGCCGGGTGCTGAGCTCGGGCGTCCGACGCTGAATCCGGGCGTCCGGCGCTGAGCACGGCGGGGGTGCGGAGCGCAGGCGATCTTCCGAATTCCCCGCAACGCGAGTGAAGGCGATCGGGCCCGATCGGGCCCGATCGCTTTTTTCATGATCATTTCAAGTGTGCGTCGGACCTCCACCCGGGAGAGTGTCCTAAGCGGCCGTCACCCGGTTAGACGGGCGTGGACACCAGAACACCTCGGCGCCCCCTGTTCGGCGACGGCAGCACCGGGATAGACGCGGGCCCCGGCCTCAACACCGTCAAGGTGGAGTCGGACCCTTCGCGGCTCAGCAGCACCCAGGCGAGCTTCCGGCTCCGGCTCGGCGCCCCGGTGGCGCCGCTGATCGACGCCCCGCCCGGACTGCTGTCCACCGGTGCCGCGTTCGGCGACCCGTACGCCAACCAGGGCCTGATCCGCCGTCCGCTGGTCACCCCGCAGGTCGTCGTGGCCGCCTCCGCCGTCCCCGCGCTGGCCGGGGCCGGGGCCGGGGTCGGTGGCGCGCCGCGCCGCAAGGGCCGGGTCACCGCCGTCACCTGGACCGGCCAGGCGCCCCCCGGCGACCTCGCGGCCACCCAGCTGCTGGAAGCGGTGCGCCTCGGCGGCACCCCCGCCGGCGGCGTCCGCCTGGTCGAGCCCGACACCCAGCTGCTCCCCTCCCTCGCGGGTGTCCGGACCCTCCCGCGCCAGCCGCGCGAGGGCACCGGCACCGCCACCGACGCGGGCGTCGGGCCGGTCGGCGAGCCGCACGGCTGGACCCCGAGCGGCGAACTGCCCGAGGTCTCCGCCGTCGACGCCGCGGGCAAGCAGCCCTGGTACCCCGGCCGCCGGGTCGACCTCGGCCTGGTGCTGCTGCCGCTGCGCGCCGTCCTCGGCGCGCTGTCCGTCTACGCCGGGTTCAGCAAGCTCTGCGACCCGGTGTACTTCGACGGTGGCGAGCGCGGCTCGATGATGCGCTGGCTCTCCTCGCTGCACCCCTGGAAGGTCGCCGAACCGCTGCTGGCGTTCGCCATGGCGCACCCGGTGGGCGCCGGCCTGGTGGTGTCGTTCACCCAGATCGTGGTCGGCGTGCTGACCGTCCTCGGCCTCTGGCAGCGGCTCGCCGCCGGTGCGGCGATGGCGCTCTCCGCCGCGCTGCTGTTCACCGTCAGCTGGCGGGCCGTCCCGGTCTACGACACCCCGGACCTGATCTTCCTCGCGGCGTGGAGCCCGCTGCTGATCGCCGGGGCACCGTTCGCCTCACTGGACGGACGGCTCAGCCTGGAGGCCTGGCGCCGGTACGGCGCGGACGCGTCCGGGGCGCTGCGCCGCCGGGTGCTGCGCCGCGGCACCGTCGTCACCACGGTCGTGGTCGGCCTGACCCTGCTGCTCGGCTCGATGCTCGGCGCCGCCGTCCGCACCGGCGCCCGGGCGCACCAGGCACCGGACCGTCCGGCCACCGACTACGGCACCCCGGTCTGGCCGTCCGGCGGCCCGTCCGGAGCCTCCGGAGCCCCCGGCGGCAAGGGCACGTCCACCACGCCCCCGCCCGCCGCCCCGCGCCCGGCCACCCCGACACCGAGCGCGACCACCCTGCCGGCCGCCACACCCTCCAAGCCCGCCACCCCGACGCCGAGCGGCAAGGGGCACTCGGGCAAGCCGGAGGCCGGGTCGGGCTCCTCCCCGGCCGCGTCCGCCCCCGCCGGCGGTTCGGGCGGCACCGCTCCCGCGTCGCGCAGCACCCCGGGTGCCGGCGGCGCGGGGCCGGCGTCCAAGTCCAGCCCCAGCTCCGGCGGGCTGCTCGGCGGGGTGCTGGGCAGCGCACCGCTGTCCGATCTGTCCGGCGGCCGGGCGGCCTCCCACCCGGGGGCGCCTACCGCGACCTGAGGCCCCCGTGACGGCGATCGGCCGGGCGCTCCGTGGGGGAGCGCCCGGCCGACGTGCGTCCGCGGGCGGTACTGCGGCCGGGGGAGCGGACGGCTCGCTCCGGGGGCGTGCCGCTCAGGGGCGCCGGCCGGGCGGCTCCGGAGGCGTGCCGCTCAGGGGCGGTGCCGCTCGCGGGCGGTGTCGCTCGCGGGCAGGGGCGCTCTCGGGTGGTGTCGCTCGCGCCGGGCGGCTCAGCGGGGCGCCCGGCCCGAGCCGGAGGCGAGCTCCTTGGCCGCCTCGGTGAGGTCCTTGGCGGTGTCGATCGCCCGCCAGTACACGCCCTGCGGCAGCTGGTAGCCCGCCAGCCGCTTGCCGCGGGCGAGTTGGGGGAAGGTGGTGCGCTCGTGGTCGCCCACGTCCGGCAGCAGCTCGGCGAACTCCGGGCTGAACACGTACAGGCCCGCGTTGATCAGGAACGGCGAGGGCGGGGCCTCGATGAAGTCCAGCACGTTGCCGAACTGGTCGGTCTCCACCGCGCCCCAGGGGATCCGCGGCCGGGCCAGGGCGAGCGTCGCGACGGCGTCCCGCTCGTGGTGGAAGGCGGCCATCTCGCGCAGGCTGAAGCGGGTCCAGATGTCGCCGTTGGTGGCGTACCAGGGCTCCTCCGGGCGGGGCAGGGCCTTGGCCGCGTACTTGAGCCCGCCGCCGCGCCCGAGCGGCTCCGCCTCGACCACCGTGCGCACCCGCAGCGGCAGGTCCGCCTTGTCCAGCCACTCCTCCAGGACGTCGGCGAGGTGCCCGCAGGAGATCACGACGTCGGTGACGCCCTCCTCGGCCAGCCAAGCCAGCTGGTGGCCGACGATCGGCGTGCCCGTCCCGGGGATCTCGACCAGCGGCTTCGGGCGGTCGTCCGTGTACGGGCGCAGCCGGGAGCCCTGGCCGCCGGCCAGGATGACGGCCTGGGTGACGGGCGTCGTGGTCGGCCGGGGGCGCGGGTGCTGGGCGGACGGGAGGTCGGCGGTGGCGCCGGAGTCTGCGGTCATGGCTGAACCCTAAGGCGGGGGACGCGGGGCGTCCGCCGCCTCAGGGCTCGGGTTCCCCGGCCGGCCGACTTCCCCGGCCTTCCGGCGGCCGCGGTTCTACGGCGTCCTCAGCCGACGACGCCGGCCGCGAACGACCCGTCGCAGACCGGACGGGCGAAGGAACGCGCCCGCTGGACGTCGCCCTGGTACTTGCGGACCGCCGCCTTGCCCAGCTCGGTGGACAGCGAGGTGCAGTACGGCGTCAGCGACGGCTGCTCGCGCATCGAGCGCTCCAGCAGGTCCAGCGCGGCGGAAGGGTTCTTCGCGCGCAGCTCGTCCAGCAGCGCCACCCGCAGCGACTCCTGCGGAGCGAGCCCGTCCGAGGCCTTGGCCGCGGCACCGGCCGCGTTGTTGGAGCGCCCGATCCCGGCGCCGTCGCCGCTGGACGCCGCCACGACCTGCTGGTCGAGCCCGGTCGGTGGGGCCCACGGGACCCGGGTCACGGCGAGGGTGCCGGTGGTCACCAGGACGACCGGCAGGGTCAGGGCGACGGTCTGGCCGATACGGCGCAACAGCTGCTTCACCCTCAGGAGAGTAGCGGTGCGTGCGGGCCGGATCGCCCTCCGTTACCCCATCGAGTGACACGGTGTCCGGGTTCGTCCCCCCGCCGTGTTGACGCGGGGCGGCCGGAGCCCGCGGGGGAAGCCGGCCGGCCGACCGTCCACGGCCGACGTCCACGGCCGACGTCCATGGCCGACGTCCATGGCCGACGTCCATGGCCGATGTCCACGGACGCCGACCGGAAACGGCCGGAGCCCGCCGGACCGCGAGGGTCCGACGGGCTCCGGTGTCGTGCGGAGGTCGCGTCAGTTGCTCAGGCGCAGGCCGGAGCTGGTGGAGAAGACGTGGGTCTCGTTGGCGATCGGCACGACGTGGACGGTCTCGCCGCGGGCCGGGATCTGACGGCCGGGCACGCGGACGACCAGGTCGTGGTCCTCGCCGCCGATCTGGGTGGTGCCGTAGACGAAGCCGTCCGAGCCGAGCTCCTCGACCACGTTGACCGTCACCGCGACGCCCTCGATGCCGCCCGACGGGACGATCTCGAAGTGCTCGGGGCGGATGCCGACGGTCACCGTCTTGTCGGTGCCGGCGCCGGCCAGGTTCTCGCGGGAGATGTTGACGACCGAGCCGCCGAACTTCACGCCGCCGTCCACCAGCGGCACCTTGACCAGGTTCATGGCCGGCGAGCCGATGAAGCCGGCGACGAACAGGTTGGCGGGCTTGTCGTACATGTTGCGCGGGGTGTCGACCTGCTGGAGCAGACCGTCCTTGAGCACCGCGACCCGGTCGCCCATGGTGAGCGCCTCGGTCTGGTCGTGGGTCACGTAGACCGTGGTGATGCCCAGGCGGCGCTGCAGGCCGGCGATCTGGGTACGGGTCGAGACGCGGAGCTTGGCGTCCAGGTTCGACAGCGGCTCGTCCATCAGGAAGACCTGCGGCTGGCGGACGATCGCGCGGCCCATCGCGACGCGCTGGCGCTGACCGCCGGAGAGCGCCTTCGGCTTGCGGTCCAGCAGCTCGGTGAGGTCGAGGATCTTCGCCGCCTCCTCGACCTTGGTGCGGATCTCCGTCTTGTTCACGCCGGCGATCCGGAGCGCGAAGCCCATGTTGTCGGCGACGGTCATGTGCGGGTAGAGCGCGTAGTTCTGGAACACCATGGCGATGTCCCGGTCCTTCGGCGGCAGGTGGGTGACGTCGCGGTCACCGATCCGGATCGCACCGGAGTTGACGTCCTCCAGGCCGGCCAGCATGCGCAGGCTGGTCGACTTGCCGCAGCCCGAGGGGCCGACCAGCACGAGGAACTCGCCGTCCGCGATGTCCAGGTCCAGCGCGTCCACCGAGGGCTTGTCCGCCCCGGGGTAGACACGGGTCGCCTGGTCGTACGTGACAGAAGCCATGTTCGTTGTTCTCCTTCACCGGCAGGAACGTGCCGGACGATCCGAGTAAAGGGGGTCTGTTGTGCTCCGCCGGCCCACCAGTGGTCTGAACCACTGCGCGAACCGACTCCCGGCGACGCTACCTGCGCTTCCGCCGCTTGTCAGCCCCCGCCCCACTCGATTTCGGCATCGGTTCCATCACGCCCACCCATCCCACCAACCCCCGGATATCCCCCCATCCCCTCACCCGGGCCCGGTAGACTGCCCCCGGTGCCGCCGTGACCCGTCGCGGACGGCCACCGTGCCTCCTTAGCTCAGCTGGCCAGAGCACCGCTCTTGTAAAGCGGGGGTCGTCGGTTCGAACCCGACAGGGGGCTCCAAAACGGACATTTTTTCGAGGTGAAATGGACAATCGGGACGCGTATTTTGTCCCTCTGTCGCGCGACCCGTCCCTCGGGGCCTCTGGGCCCCATTCGCAAAGTTGCAGGTCGGGGCACGTGCGGCGCATTTTGTCCGCCTGATGAGCCTGCGCCCACGGTCCGGTGCTCAACGCGCTCTTCGGGCTAGATTTCCCATGAAACTGCAGGTCGGGGCATGTCTTGATGCACGGAGAGCAACTGGAACGACCCCCGCCTATGCGGGCGGAGGCTCACCCGTTTGGGTCAACGGCATTTCTGCAGTTCAGCGGCGCCTCAGATCTGCCCTGCCGGTGTCGGCACACATTCGGCACACATCAGAGTCGATCATGGCCAGTGAATCCGCGCGTGCTGCCGCCAGAAGCGAGCCCGGTCGCTGTGCCCAGAAGTGGCACTGGAGTCCTCGCGCTCTGCTGCGTCTCGTCAGTGCTGTGGCGATCCGCGTGTCGCTGAGGCGCCTGTTGGAGTGCTGGCGCGATAGCTGCTCCGAGTGACGATGATGGGTGCCCTCAGGGTGGCGGTCAGCTGCTCGGCGTTCATGCGTAGTAGGTGCCGTCGGTGGGCAGCAGGTGGGGCGGGGAGAGGATGTCAGCGTTCACCCGAGTTCGACAGTTGGTGGGCATGTAAGTGCCCGTGATCACGGCTCTGAGCTGGCGTTTGGGCAGTGCGGGAGTGAGGGGGCGTGTGCCCGCGCTCCCGGAGGATGTTTGGCCTGGTCAGCGCGTGACCGCGGGTTCCAGGCCGTCCATCTTTGGCGGCGTCGGGATGCCGCCGTCCTTGAGGACCTGCGTCTGTAGGTCTGTGGGCTCGGTGAGCCGGCGGAGAGCGCCAGTGGGTCCGGTGAGGGTGACTTGGTGCAGGCGGGGGAATTCGTTCCTGACGGTGCGCCAGGTGGTGTTGGTGCGGCGTTCGGCGACGCGGATCAGCAGCAGGGAGAGCCAGCACAACAGCACGTGGGCGCGGATGCGTTCGTCGACGCGGTGATAGACGGGTCGCAGGTTGAGGGTGTTCTTCATGGTGCGGAGAGCCGTCCGGTTGCGGGATGCTGCTTGAGCCAGCGGCCCAGACTGGGGTGGTCGCGAAGGACGCACTCGGCCTTTCGGTGCACCGCGTCGGAGGGTTTCGGAGCGCGTTTGAGGCCGGCCTTGGCCGCGCGGGTGCGGGCTCTGCTGGCGTCCTGCTCGCGGGCGGTCTTGATCCGTTCCAACTCGTCTTCGATGGCGGCGAGTTGCTCTGATCTGCGGGTGGCGTCGCGTCCGGCTTCGGCCGGGTTGTGGCAGATGATCCAACGGCGGCCTGGGTCGCTGGCCAGGCGGACTTCCTTGACGCGCAGGTTGTCGCGGACCATCTGGTAGCGCCCCTGGCGGGCAAGGGCTTCGGGGGCCTTGGCGGAGCCGTCGCGCATCTTCATCCCGGCGATGTAGTGGCCGCCGGCGCGGGTCAGGCAGGCCAGGTTCGCCTCGGAGCTGAAGCCGGAGTCGACCACGGTGACCACCCGGCCCAGGCGCCAGGCGCGTAGGTCGGCGCGGACCTGCTCGATGACGGTCTGGTCGTTGGTCGAACCGGGCCAGACCCAGCAGCGGACCGGGATGCCCTCGTGGGTGACCGCCAGGCAGATGACGATCTGCGGTAGGTCGGGGCGGTGGTCCTTGGAGTGTCCGAACCGGCGGAGCGACCCGTCGCTGTCAGGGGTGTCGCGTTCGAAGTAGGTGCTGGTGGTGTCGGAGAAGACGACGTCGACCTCCAGGTCGAGCAGGTTCGCGGCGGCGAAGGACACCGCCTCCTGGACCGCGGCCTGCGTGTTCTCGTCGACGAGCAGGTCCATGGCCCGGTAGGCGTGCTGCTCGGCCACTTCGCCGGCCCCGGGGATCACCACGTCCGAGGACGCCCAGTCGACGGCGGCCCGCTTGGAGTCGGGGCGATGGCGCGGTTGGCGACCAGCGCGAACAGCGCGCGTTCCAGGTCGGTGCGAAACCGGCGTGTGTCCAGCACCTCGCCCAGGGCCGTGTCGATGCCCAACAGCTTCCACAGCCCGTCCAGCAGCCAGGTCGCGCCGATCGCCCGGGACGCGGCCACCTGCAGCGAGCCGTCCTCTCCCATGGCGAGCGGCGCGGCGGCGTCCTGGTCGCCAGCGCCGAGGTAGCGGTTGAGGAAGGCGACCAGCCGGCGCAGGGAGTCCAGGTCGAGCCGGTCCTCGCGGCCCAGGTTAAGCAGGACCTCGGCCTTCGTGGTGCCGTCCGACCGGTAGTTGGTGGCCAACTGCACGTAGCGGACCACGCTACCGTCCTTGTTCCGGCGCTGAATCTTCCGCACGTACATGCGCGCAGAATGCCGCATCCACCGACGTCACCGACGCCGAAGACCGGGATTGCGCATGTCCGCCCAGCCAAGTGCTCTAGACCACTCGCAGGCCGTTCATCGGCGATAACACCCCATCAGACCCGGACGTGTGCCCGCCAACTGTCGAAGCCGGGGTTCAGCGTGGGGGTCAACCCGCGCTCCGGGCGCGAAGTTACCGAGTAGGAATCCGAGGCTCCCCGAGGGGGTTCGCCGGGTCTCTCGCTGTCGGCCACTCGCTGCGGGCACTGGGCCGTTATTGCCCACCCGGCGGTCGTCATCACCGCATCCGGCCGCTCCTCCCGGTCCACCTTCACCGAGACGAGCCGCTCGTTCAGGTACTGGGCCAGGCCCTCGCCATCAAGGACTTGTGCGCCATCACGTGGCACCAATGAATTACCAGAAGCATAAGTGGCAGGACGCATACCCCACCGACAACATGATGGGGACGTCCCGCCGCTTCGCTTCATTGATCGCCTCCTCTCCCCGTGGCCGCCAATCCACCGGATTGGGGGCGTGCTGGAGCAGGTAAGGCGACTGCTCGTTGGCCAGTCGATTCCTACCGAAATCGTCGCACGACCCGGACCGTCCGGCCCAGCACCCGAGGCCGGACCAGGAGCAGGAACTTACATGCAGAACGCAACCAAGAGGCCCGTAGATGCCACTCCGGCCGAGGAGACTGGGCCGAGCGATCTTGCGCGGACAGCGGAGTACAGCGACGGCTTCGGGGAGGCCATCTCTGACGGCGTGACATCGTCGGGCCGCAGGGACGACGCGCTCGATGCCGCCAGCTGAACCTTGAGCTTCTCGGCGAACAGCAGGCTTCCGCCGCGGCATGCGTCCGCCTGGACCTACACGACTTATCCGAAGCGGACTTCGGCCGGTGAGCAAGTAGTTCGCCCTCGTCGAGGTGTCCGGACCTGGGGATGTGCAGCTCGTCACGGCTTGCGTTCGGATACCCAGCCAGCCCTGACGAGGGCACAGGGAACAGCCAATTCACGTAATTGTGATGCCGGTCACATGGATGCGACAGTGCGTCCCGGTGAACGTGCGGGGTGATAGGCATGGCGTTATGGGGATCGAGCTTCACCATCTAAGGGGATTTCTTGCAGTGGCCGAGGAGCGCCAGTTCACGCGGGCGGCATCCAGGCTGCACGTGACACAGCCGACCCTCAGCCGCACGATACGGGTCCTGGAGGAACAGATGGGGGAGCGTCTACTGGATCGGACCACTCGCCGGGTGGCACTGACATTGGCAGGCGAACGCTTATACAGGGACCTGTCCGAACTATTGCCGCGGCTGGATGCAGCCCTCCGGTCCAGTGATGCGAGGGTCGCGTTGCGCCTCGTATTCGCATGGGGGCTCCCTGGCACCTGGCTCCGGGAGGCCGTGGTCCGCTTCGAGGAGGCCACGGGGGTGCAGGTGGATCTGATCCGGCGGGACAACCCGCTCGCGGAGCTCGAGCGCGGCGAGGCGGATGCGGCGCTGGCGTGGGGGCGGGTGCCGTCGCCGAGTCTGCCGGCGGTGACGATCCTGCATGAGGCGCGCATAGCTGCGGTCGGACGCGGCTCCGTCTGGGCGGCCCGTGGGTGGATCGACTGGTTCGAGTTCGTCGACATCCCTTTGGTCGCCAATGTGGTGAGCGATGCCACGCCACCCGAGGAGTGGGTGTCCGAGCGTCGCCCCCGGGTGGCCGCGCGGGTGGGGAATCTTGAGGAGGGCCTGGAGGCGGTGGCGGCGGACCGCGGCATCGCTGTCGTCCCGGAGGCGGTCGCACGGAGGTACGCGCACCCCTCGGTAGTCTTCATTCCGGTGCGCCACGCGCCTGCGGTCCCCTTGAACCTGGTCTCCTTCCGGCAGGGCAGGCACCCGCTCGCCGCGCAGTTCGTCGACATGGCGTTCGAGGCTGCGGCTGCGGCACGGCACTGAGGCCCATGGGGTCGGGCGTGCGGAGGGGTCAGCGGGTGCCCATTCATGCAGCCGACGCATATATCGGGCGGATTTTCTATTTCTCAGCCGATCCGTCGGAACGTATGCTCAAATCGAACTGATGGCGGGAGTGATTTCCTCTCCGGCCTCATTCGGATCGGGGGATCGGGGGGTCCTATGTTGCAGTGCGAAACTTTGGCGTATCCGGAATTCCGGCTTACGGCTGGGCGGCGATCGGCCGATCGAATTTCCGTCGCCGCCCCGTTTTCCACGACTGGGCTGGCTTCCTGTTCTGTCGACTGCCCCCTGATGGCATAATTCTGCGCCCTCAGGCACGGAACGGTCTGCGACATCCTTCGGTGCGGGTCTGCCTGCAGAATCGGAATCCGCCGCACCGTCGTCAGCATTTCCCTGACGGTTTCCACGCCCGCATCGAAATGCAATGGCGGCGCACCGTGTCGTCTTTTCCTCTACTCTGCGGTGAATGCCGAAATGCGGCCACCAGTCGGAGCGGCTTCAATTCTCACCTGGAAGGGCCCGAGCGTGTCCGCGTTGTACAAGGGTTTCCGGTCTCGCGCCGGCGCAGCCTCGGCTACGGGCGCGCCAGGCGGGACTCCCCCCGTCGGCGATGTCGTAGTCGACGTGCGGGAGCTACGGAAGGACTATGGCGGTAGGACCGTGGTGAACGGGGTCGACCTGCAGGTCGGTGCCGGCGAAGTGTTCGGCCTCCTGGGCCCGAATGGAGCCGGTAAGACCACGACCCTGGAATGTCTGGTGGGTCTACGCCGACCCACCGGGGGAACCATTCGCGTCCTCGGCGATGACCCTGCCGTTCACACGGAGGACTTCCGGCGTGCGGTGGCGGTGCAACCCCAGGAAGGCGCCCTGTTCTCCAACCTGACGGTACGGGAGACGGTTGAACTGTGGGCGTCTTTCTACCCTCGGCCGGACGACGTGGATGCCGTGATCGACCGAGTTGGGCTTTCGGACGAAGGGTCCCGGCGGGTCAAGGGGCTCTCCGGCGGCCAACGGCGGCGCCTTCTGCTGGCGGTGACCGTCGTAGGTCGTCCGAAGGTCCTGGTGCTGGACGAGCCGGCCGCCGGTCTCGATCCGCAGGCGCGGGAGCGGCTGTGGGCGGTGGTGCGAAAGCACCGTGAGGATGGCGGCACCGTGCTGCTGACCACCCATGACATGACCGAGGCCACCGAACTGTGCGATCGCATCGCCGTCCTGGTCGACGGCCGGATCGCTGCGTGCGACACCCCGGCCCGGCTTGTCTCCGCGCTGGCGACGACGAGCACGGTGACGTTCAGGGCCGGTTCGGAGGTGGCGCTGGAGGTACTCCGGGCGCTTCCTTCGGTCACCGCCGTCGAGGCGCTGCCGTACGGGGAAGGTCAGGTCACCGTCCACGTTCGCACGACCGATGGCGACGGGACGTTGCGCCGCATCGCCGCCGACCCTGTCCTGGACGCCAAGGAACTGGACGTCACCCGAGGCGGCTTGGAGCAGGTGTTCCACACGCTGGCCTCCTCCGACCGCCGCGACCCCGCGGGCGCACCCGGCAAGGAGGTCTGACCACCACCATGATCGAGATCCAAGCGCTACGACACCTGGTCAAGACCAATACCCGTGAGCTCGTCCGCGACGGCAAGACGGTCTTCTTCGTCCTGCTCTTTCCGCTGCTCTTCCTCGCGATGTTTCTGGGCTTCGGCTACCTGAACACCGGGGGCACCTACCACGTCGCCGTCCAGCCCTCCCCGACGCAGCAGCAGATCCTTCAGCACGCCGCCGGAATCAAGGGCCTCACGGTCGAGGGATGGACCCGGGGATCACCGCCCGCCCTGACCGACCTGGCCGGCTACGACGCGATCGTGACCGTCGCCGACGGACGGGCCGTCGTCACCATCGACTCGGCGAAGTTCGGCGCGGTGAAGATTCTGCGGGAGGTACTGGGCGACAGCGGTATCGACGCCGGACGCACCGAGTTCCGTACGCCCGACGGCGGGCAGCCCTTCGACCCCGTCAAGGCGTCGCTGCCGACCGCGCTGGTCATGGCGCTGATGTCCGTGGCGTTCTTCGGAACGGCCACACCACTGATCGCGCTGCGCCAGCGCGGCACCCTGCGGCTGCTCGGCACCACCCCGTTGCGGCGGCGGACGTTCGTGGCGGCGCAGGCACCGGCCCGGCTCGCCTTGGTTGCGGTCCAACTGCTCGTGCTGGGAGGGGTGGCGGCCGGCTTGGGCTTCCTCCCGGCAGGAGCGGCGCTGCGCCTGTTCGCCACCGGCCTGCTGGGAGCACTGATGCTCTTCGCCTTCGGGTACCTGGCGGCTTCCCGCCTGCGAAACCCGGAGATCGCCAATGGCGTCCTGGCGGTACTCATGCCCGTCGTCCTCCTCTTGGGCGGCCTGTTCCTGCCGCTGCAGATGATGCCGGCGGCGCTACGCACCGTCTCCGACGCACTGCCCACCAGCTACCTGGTGGACGCACTGAACCACGACCTCACAGGGGCGGCCTCCGCCCACGGCCTGGTCGTCGACTGGCTGGTGATGGCCACGGCCGCACTGATCTTCGGCGGGCTCGCCGCCCGTCTGTTCCGTTGGGACCAGGGAGAAGGACAATGACCACCCCCGCGCTCCAGGCCGAACTCGGCCGACTCACCGATCTGGACACCTTGGTCGGCCCCTATGGGCTGGTCAGCCGGACACACCGACTGCCCAACCAGCACGGCGACGCCCGTTTCCCCATCTACACCGCCTCGTTGGGGAACCTCGCACCAGTGGTGGACAACGTCGCGCAGTCGCTCGGTGGGCGCGACGCCCGCGGGGACATGGACGGCGCCGGCGGCGCCCCGGACCCCGAGCGCGCCGCCCGGCTGAGCGTGGCCGAGGCGCTGGAGCGCTACTCCATGTGCGTGGTGCAGCCGGAGGGCGTCATCTGGGCGACGGCCGACGAACTCGGCTCCGAGGCTCTCGACCTGACCACCTTCCCGCGCTGCTCACCCGCGGAGCTGGCGCATCCGAAGGCGCTCACGGTGGACATCGACACCCGGGCGCCAATGCGCTGGGTACGCGGCTGGTCCCTCACCCAGCGCAAGCCCAAGTGGGTTCCGGCGGTGCAGGTTTGGATGCACATCCCGCCGCTGTCCATGGGCGAGCGCTGCTGGAATCCCATCTCCACCGGATGCGCGACGCATACCGATCTGGCGCAGGCCCTGGTCAACGCGTTGTGCGAGGTGGTGGAGCGGGACGCGATCGCGCTCACCTGGTACCAGCGGCTCGCCCTGCCGCGCATCGAGTTCGACCGGGTGCCGGCGGCCCTGGAGCCGTTCCTGGAGAAGTCCCGCCGCAGCCTGGTCGACACCGCATTCTTCGACGCCACCTCGGACCTGGGCATTCCGACCGTCTACTCGGTCGACCTGTCGCCGCACAACGAGGTGCTGGGGCAGATGGTGATGTGCAACACGAGCCTGGATCCCGCGGATTCCGTGGCGAAGATCGTCAGGGAGTCCGCGTCATCCCGGATCGCCATGCAGGTACAGCGCGAGATGCCCGACTCGGTGGACGACTTCCAGCACGTCTTCCACGGCGCGGCCTACATGGGACGCCCGGAGCGCCGCCCCGAATTCGACTTCCTGCTGGAAAGCGGCGCGCGGCGTCGTTTCAGTGATCTGCCCACTCTCACCAGTGGCGCCGGCGGCCCGGACCTGGCCCTGCTGGTCGACAGGCTAGACCTGGCGGGCTACGAGGCGGTAGCGGTGGAGTGCACCACCGATGAAGCGCGGGACGCGGGCTTCCGGGTCGTCCGTGTGGTGGTGCCGGGGCTGATGCCTCTGTCCTTCACGCACCGCTCACGGTACCTCGCCCACCCTCGGCTCTACGAGGCACCTGTCCGGATGGGCTACCCGGTGCACGCCGAAGCGGATCTCAACCCCCTGCCGCAGCCTTTCGCGTGACCCGCCGCCCGCCGCTTTGTATCTGGAGAAGGGGACAGCAATGACCAAGGTGCACGTACTCGCACTCGGAGACTTCGGCACGGCCGTGGCGGAGCGGCTGCGACGGGACCACGACGGGGTCGTGGTCACCTCGGACCGGGAGGGCCCGCAGCAGTTCTCCGCGCGCTGGCCCAGGGCCGACGTGCGGGTGCTCGCCTCCTGGCGCGAGGCGCCCGCGGTGGCCGAGGCGCTCGACGCCCGCTCGGCTGCCTGGGGAACCCCGTGGCTTCCGGTGGTCGCGGAGCACCCCCGGCTGCGGATCGGGCCATTGGTGGTGCCGGGTAAGGGAGCCTGCTACCACTGCTTCCGCCGCCGGCGCTCCCAGCACGAGCGGGACAGCGCGCTGACGGCCGCCCTGCACGCGCACTATGACGCCCATGCGGAGGCGGGGCCGGGAGGGTTCCTGCCCCAGCACGCGGTGCTGGCCGCCGGTGCGGCACTGGACCTGTTGCGGAGGTTGGAGCACGACGCTGGCGACAAGGACGCCGGGACCATACGCCACTGGCACCTGCTGGAGCAGCACCTCGCCGCCGCGCGGGTGGTCGGCGTCCACGGTTGCGACCGGTGCCGCCGAACGAGCACGTCGGCAGGATCGAGTTGGGAGGACCTGGCACGCGACCTGGACCCATGGCTACCGGTCCCCGCCGCACTCGACGTCCACGCCGACAGCATCACCACGCCACCGACTCCCGCTCGCGACTGAGGTATGACCATGGCTGACAACAAGCTCGTCTCTGCCCAGGACATGCGCCGCGCCGTCGCGACGGACCCGCAGTTCCGCCCCCCTACCCGTCCCGCACTCTGTCGCGGCCTGGTGGTAGTTCCCCTCCCGGACGGGATCCTCGTCGAGGGTGGCCCCAGCCGTCAGGTCCTTCGGGGCACCGCCACACGGGACCTCGTCCCCAAACTGCTGCCGCTGTTCGACGGCACGCGCGAACTGTCGGACATCGCCGATCAGTCCGACGTCCCGGTGGAGCACGTCGAGCAGGTGAGCGCCCTGCTGTACACCTGCGGCCTGCTGGAGGAGGGCGAGGCGCCGGACAGCGCCTCGGACAGCGCCGTCGCACCGTACTGGTCACGGAACCTCGACTCCACCCGGGTCAACCGCAACGCTCGCGAGGTGCAGCGAAGGCTGGCCGAAACACGGGTGGCGGTGGTCGGCCGCCGAGACGTCTGCGCGCTGATCCGGGACAACCTCACCGAGGCCGGCGCGACGCATGTCGCCCTGGCGGACGGCGGAATCCCCGACATCGCACCGGACCTGCTGATCGCCATCGCCGACGACGAGCGGACTGATCTGCAACCCCTGGCGTCCTGGTGCGCTACCCACGGTGTCCCTCTGCTGCCGGTTCACGTCAGCCACACGACGCTGGACCTGGGCCCCTACATCGACCCGGAGTTCACCGTCTCGTACGCCGAGGTGCAGCGGCACCGGGACGGTGCCGCTTCCGGAACCGACCGGCCGTCCGCCCTCGATGACGGCGTCGCGCGTTCCGTCATCGTCGCACTGATCACCAACCAGGTGACAGCACTCGTGGGACGGGTCGGATCGACGCCGGTCCTGCGCGGACTCGTCCGCACGGATCTGGATGCGTGGCAGCAGTCGTTGTACGTGATCGCCCCGATACCGGACCGCCCCGACGCCCGCTCGGCACTGACCTCGGCCGGGGTACCGCTCGCCCTCGCCTTCGAAGCGTCGGTCGCCTTCTCCCCGCGCAGACTGCTCAACCCGCGAGACCACCAGATGCACTACAAGCCGGGCAACATCGCGCTGCAGCACGAGAGCAAGCGGTGGCCCAGCGCCCGCACCGTCGTCCTGCCCGGCGAAGGGGTGGTGCCGCACAGACCGCTCGACGCGGACACCGCGCCGTCCGTGGACCGGGTGACCCTCGACCATCTGACGTCGGTCCTCCTGCGGGGGGCCGGCCGACGCGAGGACCCCACGCCTACCCGTCACGTCCAGCGGTGGGCGCCCACGGGAGGCAACCTCGGATCGGTCCAGCTCCACGCGCTGGCCGGCGACGTCGACGGACTGCCGGCCGGCATCTGGGGGTACGAGTCCGCGGCCCACCGACTGGCACTGCTCGGCGACGCGACCGAACACGGGCTGCCCGAAGCCGGGGACGGCCCTGCGGTGACGATCGTGCTCACCGGCGCCCTCGCCCGGGTCGCGTCGAAGTACTCCGCCTTCGCCTGGCGGGTCGTACACCTGGACGCGGGCGTGGCCATCGCGCAGATGGCCCACGTGGCGCGGTCCCTCGGACTGCGGGCGCAGCCGCTCGACCGGTGGGACGACCTCGGTCTGGCCGCCCTGCTCGACCTCGACCTGGACGCGGAGCCCGTCACCGGTGTGCTGACGCTGCGTCCCTCTGCCGTGAAGGAGCGCTGACCGTGCCGATCGACTCCGCCCCGCTGCTGCCATCCCGGCGACAGGAGCAGGACCTTCCCCTGCTGCTCGACCACAACAGCGTCCTCCGGGAGATACAGGTCCGCAGCCGCCTGGACGCCGAGTCGCTCGACCGGCCCCTCACCACACCCGACCCGGCGCTGCGCGGCCTGCTGCGCATCTCCGCCGAAAAGCGGGCGGGCGGTGCGGGCGGCATTCCGGCCGTCGCCGCTCCGACGGGCCGAAAGTCGCTGGACGAGCTGCTGCGTCACCGCTCCTCGGTACGCACCTACGGCTCCCGGCCGGTAGCGGTCGAGGCCATCGCCGCAATGGTGCACCGGGCCTCGGACTTCGACCGTTCCGCTTGGCCCGACCACGGGTCCGGAGCCGAGTTGGAGTTCCTGGTGGCCGCGCGCGATGTCTCCGGACTGCCCCGGGGGCTGTACCTGTTCTCCCCGGAACGCGGCGACTTCACCGCGTTGGCGGACCTGCCCGGGAGCGAGGCCGCCGGTGACCTGGTGCTCCAACTGGAGTTCGCCGACGCCCCCGCCATCGTGCTCGTCTGCGGCCCCCTCGCGGGCTCCCTCGACCGCCACGGGGAGCACGGGCACCGGCTGCTCCTCACCCGTGCCGGCGCCGCTGCCCACACCGCCTGGCTCACGGCACTGGACCTGGGGCTCGTCGGCAGCATCTTCGCGGGGTTCCTGTCCGCCGCCCTCAAGCCGCTCGTGCCGGTCGATGGCTACCGCAGCACCCAGTTGCTCGCATTCTCCCTGGGCCACGCGCCCACCGGTGAGGACGGCTGAGCGCGTCCAGGTGGGCCAACACAGTCTCCGCGCCCTGTCCGGGGCGCGGGCAAGCGGCGGGCGCCACCACCGGTCGCCCGCCGGCCATCGCAAGTACCCGAGATCGAGAAGGAGAACGTCATGCCGTACGACACGGATGTGCTCGTCGACCTGTTCGCCGAGGACAACTCCCTGACCGTGGACGCCCTGCCCACCGACTCGTCGCTGGCGTCGGTGTCCACTGTCGGATCGCTGGGTTGCCTCTCCTGCCCTGGCTCCACCGCGATGTGCGCCGGAACAGCCAGCTCCCAGGGCTGACGATCACCTCGCCGACACCTGCCGAAAGGAAACCACCATGCCCGACACCATGAACCTCGACCTCTTCGCCGAGGACTTCGCGGCCAACCTGACCGCCGAGGTCCTCGACGACGCAGCCCTCCTGGGCACCTGGGGATCGCTGGGCACCTTCACCAGTGCGTCCTGCCCGGCCTCCACCGCGGGCACCAGCGCAAGCGCCTCGTCCGCCGGCTGAACCGGCACCGACGACACCCATCACCCCCAGAGCACCGGAACAGAGAAGGAGACAGACCCTCATGCAGCACGCCACGGAACTCGACCTGTTCGCCGAAGACTTCGTCGACGGCCTTCAGGTCGAGCAGCTGAACGACAGCACCCTGCTCGCCAGCTGGACCTCCAGCAGCAGCGTCGGCTCGGCCAGCTGCCCCGGTTCCACCGCCTCCAGCGCCTCGACCGCCTCCTGCACGAACTGAACCCGGCGGAAGCACGGCTTCCGACCGCATCCCAGAAGGGAAGAACACCGTGAACACCACGTGGACCAACCCGTCGGCGCAGCCCATGACGGACACCTTCGCCATCGACCTCGCCGCCGAGGACATGACGGTGGAGCTGCTCGACGACAGCGCCCTGCTCGGCACCGCCGGCAGCTTCTCCAGCGGTGGTAGCGCCAGCTGCCCGGCCTCCTCGGTCGGCTCCGCCGCCTCCTGGTCCTCGGCCGGCTGACCTGGCCTGACTCGACCATGAGCAACACCGCCGGGTCGGCAATGTGCAAGATTGCCGACCCGGCGGTGTCCCTCCCAAGTATCCCCTCAGGAGGTCACTCCGTGCGATCCCTCGCAACGGCCATTCGACGCCGGGAGAGCGCAACCGGACAGAGCATCGTCGAAGCACCCACGGACACCGCATGGCTCGACACCGAACGGCTCGTACTGAAGGACGGCATCGAGCAGTTGGAGGGCATCGACGGCAGGCCCATGCTCTTCGACGGCTCCACCGGACGCTACGTCGCCGTTTCCCGCGCCGGGACGGTCGTCCTGTCGCTCCTCGACGGCGCTTCCACTGCGAGGGACGTGGTGCGGACGGTGACCGCTTCGTCGTCCGGCGAGCCCACCGCCATCGAGACCGCCGTGCTGCGCTTCTTCAGCGAACTCCGCCAGGCTGGCGTGCTCACCATCGCCCCCCAGGCGCAGACGCGCGGGCAGCGCGTCATGCGGTACTCGCTGCGCGAGCGGATGCCGCGCAAGGCACTGACGCGCTCGGTCCACGTACTGCTGGAGCCACTGGCCCGGCAGTTGCGCCGGCTACCGGTGGCCGTCGTGGTCGGCGCCTGGCTGGCGCTGGTAGGGGCGGCGGTCGCCGTGGCCGGCTACGCCCTTGCCGACCGGGGGGCGCCGCAGTTCTCCTCCTGGTCGTGGCTGGCGGTACTGCTTCTGGTCGCCCAGATCGCCGTACACGAACTCGGCCACGCGCTGGTCTGCCAGTACCTGCGGGTGCCGGTACGGGAAGCCGGCGTCACGCTGATGCTCTACGTGATGCCGGTGGCCTACGTGGACCGGACGGACGCCTACCGGGTTCGCAACCGCGCACCCCGCGTGCTTATCGCCCTCGCCGGCCCCATGAGCGACGCGATCTGGGCGGGCGTCACCGGTGGGGTGCTGCTCACCGCGCACGGGGCCGCGCACGACATTGCGAGCGCGCTGCTGCAACTGCAGCTGCTGCTGATGCTGGTCAACCTCAACCCGCTGCTGCCCTCCGACGGCTACCACGCCCTGGAGTCCGCGATGGGCTCCATCAATCTGCGCGGACGGTCGTTCGCCTATCTGACCCATCTCGTGACCAGGGCGCCCCTGCCCAGCCACCTCCTCGCGAGCAGCAGGACCAAGCGGGCCGGCTACTTCGCGTTCGGGGCGCTCTGCCTGCTGTACGGGCTCGTCCTGGTCGGCATGGTGCTGTCCTCGTGGTGGCGCGTCTTCGAGGCGGTGAGCGGCGCGTGAGGACAGCCCGGAACGCACCACAGGCCGGACTGCCCGCCACCGGGCACGGCCTCCCCACCGACTCCACCCCGACCGTCTCCCTGTTCACCGTGCACAGGGTCAACAGCCTTCCCGTCGAAGACCTCAATCTGGCGCTGCGCAGCACCGGCGCGTCCCTCCGTCTGGAGACGGCCCTGGAGCAGCAACTGGACGGCATCACCGGGCCGTTGTCGGAAGCGCTCCACGCACTGGTTCCCGCACTCGACCACGAGCCGGGCCTGCGCCGCGCGGTCCTCGGCCTGCGCCGCGCGGTGCACAACGGCCGATCCGTCACGCCGAGCCCGGCCGTCCTCCAGGCGGTGTCCGAGAGGCTGGCCCCGGCCACCAGCCGCTTGCTGGCCCGCTGGTCCGAGCGGACCGGCCGGCTCGCCGGGCAGCGCGCCGAGACCGACGCCAGGTACGGAGAGGAGACCGCGCGGGCCACCGTCCTCCTGCGTGAGGCACTCGCCGATCCCCGCCTCGCCCAAGGGCTCGCCCACGCCAGTCCGCACCTGCTGGGACATCTGACGTCGAAGCCGCTCGAACCGCAGAGCAAGGCCGCCAGGTCGGTCCTGGGCTATGTCTCCCGGGCGGCGCTCAAGACGAGTCCCTTCTCCCGGCTGACCGCGCTCGCTCTCGACGGCGTCCAGCCCAGCACCGATGGCCACAGCTACGTAGCCCAGCACCACGTCCGGTCCTGGCTCGACGTCCTCGCCCGGGACGAACGGACCGCTGCCGCGTTCCAGGTCGAGCCCAACGATTCGGCCCGGTACCTGGGGGACCGTCCGCACCTCCTGGTCTCCTCGTACAACGCGGGAGGAACCACGGCCTGGCGCTCGGACACCCTGGTCGACGCGGGTCTCTACGCACCACTCCTACGGACACTCGCCGCCTGGCCCCGGATGACGGTGGCCGAATGCCTGATCCGGATCGGGGGAGAGGATCCGTTCGCCGGCTACCTGCGACTGCTGGACACGGGCTGGCTCCGCCTGGTCCTGCCTTGGCGGCCGGACGACCGGCGGCCGCTCCCGGAGCTCGCCCGTTCCCTGGACGGACTGGACCACCCGGTCGCGCGACGGACCGCGACCCTGCTCCGCCACCTCGACTCCGAGGCGGCCGAACTGTCCCGGCTGCCGGGTGCGCGACGCGTCCGGATCGTGGAACAGCTCGCGGCGAGCACACGGCCGGGCGCTGACGGAGATCCCCGCCCGACCGTCCGATTCGCCGTCTACGAGGACGCCGTCGCGGACGTCACCGCGGACATTCCCGGTGACCACGTCCGAGCGGACCTGGCCGAACTGGGCAGGCTGATCCGCCCCCAGGTGTTCCGCTCGCACATCTACGACTGGCTGCGTGACGAGTTCGTGCTCCGACACGGATCGGGCCGGCGCTGCTCCGACGTCTTCCAGTTCCTGTGGGAGGTCGCGGCGGACCCCGAGCACGACCGGAAGTTCACCCGCGCACTGCTGCTGGACCGTGGCATGGTGGGCCGTCCGACCGACCGGGCGTGGCTTCCCGTCTCGGCCAGCAGCGCACCGCCGACGACCGCGGTGCTCTACCAGCTCGCGGCGGCCTCTGCGGACGACATCCGTCAAGGGCGCCACCGCTTGGTGGTCAACCAGTACAACCCTGGGATGGGCGGGCTGGTCGCGCGGTTCCGCGCCCTTCTCGCACCCGGCCGGCCGGGTGAAATGGGCCTCACGGAACATCTGCAAGGCTGGGTCGCCGACGCGTTTCCCCAGGCGGTCCCATGCCAACTCACGCTGTCCGGCGACGTCAACGGCATGCACCGGGCCGCGGACGGCGTACTGCCCGGGCTGCGTTGGCCGGGCGAGCCGTCCGGCCCCGGCGGCTCACCGGGCTCGGCGTCCGGCATCACCGTCGAACACGATCCGACGACCGACACGCTGAGGCTGGCCACCGAGGACGGGGAGACCATCGCACCCGTGTACCTGGGAGTCGTCCCCATCCACCTGATTCCCGGGGTGGCCCGGCTGCTGCTCAGCCTCGCGGACCCGTGGGTCAACGGCTCCCGGCTGAGCTGCACCCGCAGCCCGCTTGATGCCACGTCTCCCCCGCAACAGGGCGGGGTCGAGCTACTCCCTGGCGTTTCCCATGGTCGGCTGGTACTCGGCCGCCGCACCTGGCGGTTCGCCCCGGGGGTGATCCCCCGGCCGGAGAAGGGCGAGACACCGGTGGCGTTCTTCCGGCGGATGCACCGGTGGCGGGTCGGCCACGGGATTCCGGACGAGGTCTTCCTCTCCGTGGAGAGCTCCGTGCCGACCGGCGACCAGGCCGCCACCAAGCCGGCGTGGCTGTCCTTCCTGAGCCCGCACGCCGTATGGGCGGCTGCGACCCAACTGGGATCCGCCACGCACATGGTGGCGATCCGGCTCGCGGTTGCGGCGCCGGATCGCTCCGAGTACTGGGTGCGGGACGGCCGAGGGCTGAGCCGTGCCGCCGAGCACATCTCGCTGCTGCGCTGGGAGCGCCCGGAGCCGGCACAGGCCGGTCGGCACGAGCCGGACGGAACTCGGGTGGAGAACCGATGAACGAGGGTCTGACCGAAGCGGACTGGTGGTACGTGCGCCTCTATCCCGGCGGTCTGGAACATCTGGACGAGGCGGTGACCAGTTGCCTTCCGCCACTGGTCGAGACAGCACTGGCCGGGGGAAGCGACCGCTGGTTCTTCATCCAGTACACCGACTGGAACGGCCCGCATCTGCGGCTGCGGATCCACGGCCCACGGCACCTGCTCGACTCCCTGCACCGCCGACTGCCCGCTCTCGCCATCGACTGCGAGCGGCTTGCGGGCCGCGCCCCCACCGAGCGCCCCCTGCTGCTCCCGCTCGACCTGCGCCCCTTCGTGGGACGGCACGCGGGCGCCGACGTCGCCGTGTACGAACCCGAGGACGGAAAGTACGGCGGGCCGACCGGCACCCGGCTCGCCGAGGAAGTGTTTCAGCACTCCAGCGAGTTGGCCCTGTGGGGCGTTGGCCTCGCCAGGACCCCGGATCGCGCCGCGCTGGCGGTGCTGCTCCTTCGCGGCTCGGTTGCCGCACTGCAGAGGGTGTCTCCCCCCGAGGGAGTCCGGCCGATAAGCGAGAGCCAGTTCTGGCATCGGCACTTCATGTGGTGGACCCAGGACGTGGGCCACGCCGCCGAGCAGTTGCGCACCCGGTTGCGCGACGATGCCGAACAGGACCGCTGGGGGATCGAGGACCGGGCCGAATCGCTGGCATCCGATCCGGTCGTCCGGCACCGGATCGAGGAATGGACGTCGGTCGTGGCCGCGTACCTGGACCGGGCATCCCACCACGCCGTTCCCCACAGTGCAGCTCACCTGGTTTTCCACCAGGCCCACATGATGCTCAACCGAATCGGGATCCTGCCACGTGAGGAGGCACTGCTCGGCGTCCTGGCAGCGCGCGCTGAATTTGTCCGGGACCTGCCGGTGTGACGGAAAACTGACGGATAGTGGGTAGGGACAATCGACGAGCCGTCCGGCGCCCGCCGGAGTGATGGAGGTCTGACATGAAGCAGTCGTCGGCAGGGGCCGGCCGCGCCCGCACGCTGAGCGTGATACTCGTCCTGGGGGCGGTCGCCGGCACGGTGACCGGGTTCCTGGCCGGGGACTCGTCGGTCCGGGCGGTGTGCGTGGGACTCTCGGTGGTTCTCCTCTGTGTCGCAGGAGCGGCCTGGAAGACAAGCGGCAATCGAGGCGACGCCACGCACGACTGAACGGGCTGTCCGGCCGAAGCAGCGGACCCAGCTGCGCGCTCGTTTGCAGCTGGGCCGCGCCGGCCTTCGTGGGTTACCGACAGGGCCAGCCCCCTGACAGAGGGTCGCGGGACCTCTTGGGGGCAGGCGGTGGACGCGAACCGGCTGGTGGAAGGTGTCCCGGTTGCGGTCAGCCGGGAGGGGTTGCGCCGCACGGTTCGGTAAAGACGTAGCCGGTTTCCAGCCATCGTTCGCCTGCGGCGTTGAGGTTCCCCGGTGCGCGGTGGGCGCGGGGAGCCCGGAACTCCCGGCTGGCGAGAGTGACCGGGCCGGGGCGTCGTCCACGTCGGCCGCCTTTTCTCCTGTGCCCGTTCGAGCACAGCGGCCAGGGCGTCGGCTCCCTGGGCGCCGGCGCTGTCAACGCTCATCCGGCCTTGGACCTTGACGGCATTGTCGACCAGCGCGGTGGTGCGGGGGCCGAAGCGGGTGATCCTGCTCGTCACCCTCGGCATCACGTGATCAAACCGGGCAGATCGCCCGAACGACGCCGACCTGGTCTTCATACCCATGAAGGCACAAGTGGCCACCCAGCTCTATGCATTCAACTGACACCAGTGGCATGCGGTGTTCTGAACGCTCAGGAGGATGGCGTGCCCCGGTTGGTCGCTCCTGATATCGCTTCTTCTCTCCAATTCCACGAAAAGCTCTCCGAAAGCGTGATGGGCGCGTGGATATTCGGGTGCGATACCAGTCCGGCGAACCATCGGGGTAGATGGAGGCGAAGTGCAGGGCCAGCTCAATTGGTCGCGCTCCGTGGTCATCGCGATGAGGGGAACGGCTGCCGGTACTTGTGAGCGCGCAGCGCTGGCCACCCTTGGCCAGTGCTCGTACGGGACCTGTGTGCCTGTGATACTGGCGGGCGCCGGCGGAGGGGCGAGCAGCACGGCGGTCGGCGTTGGCCATGCCGGCGGACCGCTTCGCGGCACGGAATCGGCACACATGAGGCTGAGAAACGACGCTAACCGACGAGAGCCGCGGAGCGCGATTTTCGCAGGTCGGATGCCATGTCGTCGGTTCGAACCCGACAGGGGGCTCAGTGCAGCGGGGGAAGGGCCGGGCCGACGGATGTCGGGCCGGCCCTTCGGCGTTGGCGGGGTCAGTCCTGGGGGAGGGTGAGGGTGGCGAGGGCGCCGCCGGTGGGGTGGTTGGTGAAGGTCAGGGTGGCGCCGATGACGCGGGCGTGGCCGGTGGCGATGGTGAGGCCGAGGCCGTGTCCGCGGCCGCGTTCGGGGGCGTTGGTGCGGAAGCGCTGCGGGCCGTGGCGCAGGAGGTCCTCGGGGTAGCCGGGGCCGTGGTCGCGGACGGTGATCCGGGGGCCGTCGACGTTCAGGTGGACCGGGCCGGCGCCGTGGCGGTGGGCGTTGAGGATCAGGTTGCCGAGGATGCGGTCCAGCCGGCGCAGGTCGGTGCGGACCTGCCGGTCGGCGGTGATCTCGACGGTGACGTCCAGGCCGGTGAGGGAGACGGTGCGGCGGGCCGCGCGTTCCAGCGGGACGGCGGAGAGGTCGGGGGCCTCGGCGTCCGCGTCCAGCCGGGAGACCTCGAGGAGGTCCTCGACCAGGCCGCGCAGCGCCTGGACCCGGTTCTGCACGAGCTGGGTGGGGCGCCCGGGCGGCAGCAGTTCGGCGGCGGTGACCAGTCCGGTGAGCGGGGTGCGCAGTTCGTGGGCGACGTCCGCGGTGAAGCGCTGTTCGTCCTCCAGTCTGCGGTGCAGGGTGCGGGACATCAGGTCGACGGCGGCGGCGAGGTCGGCCACTTCGTCCCGGCCGTCGACGAGTTCGCCGATCCGGGTGTCCGTCCCGCCGGCCGCGATGCCCCGGGCGGCGGTCGCCGCGGTGCGCAGCCGGCGGCTGATCCGGTCGGCGACGAGCACGCCGGCCAGCACGGTGGTGAAGACCGCGGCGACGACGGTGAGCAGGATGATGCGGTCCAGGTCGGCGATGGCCCGGCGGTCCTGGGTGAAGTCGATCCGGACGGACAGCACTCCCTCCCGCACCGGGACGGCCGCCCACATCGATTCGCCGGCCCCGTCGGCGGCGAGCAGTGAGCCGCGCCGGCCGGCCGTGGCGAGGGTGTGCAACCGGTCGGGCAGGGCCGGGTCGTTCAGGGCGGCGCCGGCGGCGAGGGCCTTCCTGCCGTCGCGGCTGTAGTCGGCGAGCGCGGAGTCGAGGGCGGTGAGGGAGGAGGCGCGGGCCTGGTCGACGTGTTGACGGATCATCGCCTGGTGGACCAGCAGGCCGACGGCCACGGCGACCAGGACGGCGATGGCGGCGACGGCGGTGGCGATCTGGCGGCGCAGGGTCATGCCGGGCGCCGCAGCTTGTAGCCGAAGCCGCGGACGGTCTCGATCCGGCCGGAGCCGATCTTGGCGCGCAGCCGCTGCACGTGGACGTCCACGACCCGGGTGTCGGCGCCCCACTCGTAGTCCCAGACGCGTTCCAGCAGGGTGGAGCGTTCCAGCACGATGCCGGGGGCGGCGGTGAACTCCAGCAGCAGCCGCAGTTCGGTGGGGGTGAGCGGGACGAGGCGCCCGTCCACCCGGACCTCCATGCTGTCGGTGTCCACCTGGAGGCCGTCGAAGCTGCGGACGGCGGCGGGCGGGACGGGCGCGGGCGCGCGGGAGGACACGGGCGCGCGGGAGGACACGGGCGCGGGGGAGGACGCGGGGAAGACGACGTGCCCGGCCGGGGAGGCCCCTGGTGCCGTCGGGGGTCCGGCCGGAGCGGCCGGGGGAGGCGGCGAGTCGGTGCCCGGCACGACCCGGATGCGGCGCAGCACGGTACGGATCCGGGCGACCAGGACGGCGCTCTCGAAGGGCTTGACCACGTAGTCGTCCGCCCCGGCCTCCAACCCGGAGACCACGTCCACCGGGTCGGTGCGGGCGGACATCATCAGGATCGGCAGCTGGCTCTCCTCCCGGATCCGGCGGCAGAGGCCGACCCCGTCGAGCAGCGGCAGCATGACGTCCAGCAGGAGCAGGTCGGGCCGTACGGCGTGGAAGGCCTCCAGCCCTTCCAGGCCGTCGGCCGCCGTGGTGACGGGGAAGCCGTAGCGCTCCAGTGCCATCCGGGTGGCCTCGCGGATCACCTCGTCGTCCTCGACCAGGAGGATGTGCGGGTGGGCGGGGGCCGCTGGGGGCACCGAGGGCACTGGATTCATCGCTTCGCTTCCGGGAGCACGGCGGGGGCTGAGGGCTGGACGGGCACGGAGGACGGCCGGACGGCGCGCGGGGACGGGACGACGGCCTCGGGGGCCGGCTGCTTGGGCGTGAGCTGGGTGGGGCGTCCCGGAACGGGGCCGGGCTCGGCTGCCGCGGTGGCGGACCGGCCGGGCTCGGCGCCGGTGGGCGGGAGCAATCCGACGCCCTCGTCCTTGCGCTCCGTCAGCGCGAGCCTGGTTCCGTCCCAGTGGTACTGGCTGGTGGTCCGGACGTCGACGCTGGTCGACTCGTACAGCCGGAGGTCGGTGCCGATGGTCACGGCGTTGAACGCGGGCTGGACCTGCACCTGGAGGACGGGCAGCAGGCGGTCCTCGGTGAGGGCGTAGACGTGCAGCACCACCCGCCCGGGCACGGTGACGACGGTGATCAGCTCGGGCTGCCCGTCCCCGGTGAGGTCGCGGAACTCGGGGGTGCGGACCTCGCACCCGGTGCAGGATCCGAGCGCCTGACGTTCCTCCGCGCCCACCGCCGGGTCCTTGGCGAGGACGGCGCGGACGTCGACGGCGGTGATGTCCCGCCCGGGGACGGTCAGGTCCGGTACGGGCTGCGGCGGCTTCGGGGTGACACCGGGCGTGGGCGCGGCCGCCGCCGGGGTGGTGGGCAGCTGCGGCCAGAGCGGCAGGGACTCCGCGGGCGGCGCGGTGACCTCGACCGGGCCCTGGTCGTGCAGGCCGCCGGGGGCGGGCCGGCCGAAGGCCAGGGCGGCGAGGGCGAGCAGGACGACCAGGCCGGTCAGGGCGAGGACCGGGACGGTGCCGGGTCGGCGGCGGAGTGCTGGTGGTGCTGCCACGGTCGGTGCTCGCCCTCCTGGTCTGCGGCTGTTCGGGTTCGTCACCCCGGTCGCACTCCGGTCGTACGCCGGTCGCACTCCGGTCGTGCCCCGGCCGTACCCCCGGGAGCGGCTCGGTCGGGACTCGGTCGCGTCCCCGTTGGTGGGTCGCGTCCCCGCTGGTAGGTCGCCCGGGCGGCGGTGGACGGTTCCGCGACGGCACGTGCGTGCCGCCGCCGTCAGGCCGGGTCCGCCAGCACGATGATGTTGTCCGTCCAGTGGCCGTCCGCGCCGATCTGCCCGCCGCAGGTGATCAGCCGGAGCGCGGGCGTGGGCGTGTCGCCGTACACCTGCTCGGTCGGGAAACGGTCCTTGGCGGCCTGGAGCAGCGTGCGGACCTTGAAGTCCACGGTGCTGCCGTCCGCGCGCCGGATCCGGATCGGCTCGCCGGGCCGCAGCTTCGGCAGCTGCTTGAACACCGCCGGGCCGTGCGCGGTGTCGAGGTGCCCGATGAGCACGGCGGGGCCGGTCTCGCCGGGGGTGGGGCCGTTGCGGTACCAGCCGACCTCGTCGCCGTGGTCGGCCGACGGCACCTCGACCGTGCCGTCCGGGTTCAGACCGAGCTCGGCCACCGGCGCGTCCACCCCGACGGAGGGGACGAGCAGGCGGGTCGGCGGGGAGGGCGGGTACGGCTTGGCGGTGGTGGGCGGCTCGCCCGCCGGGGTCGAGGAGCCGGGGGCCGCGGGGGTGTCCGTGCCGGCGGCGGCCCCGGCGGTGGTGCCGGTGACGGCACCGTGCCCGGAGGTCTCGACCCGCACCACCGGGGTCTGCCGGCCGGACAGCGCGAGCGAGGTGCCGAGCAGCAGGCAGAGCAGGCCCGCGGTGCCGAAGGCGGTGCGGCGCAGGGGCCCGGGGCCGGGCCGGGCGGCGCGCCGGCGACCCCGCCGGCGGTCCTGGGCGCGCCCGCGGTCCCGGGTGCGTCGGTGGCTGACGGTCCCCGTCACCGGGGCGGCCCCGGCGCCGCTTCCCCGACTGGCCGGGTACGGGGAAGCGGCGCCGGGGTGCCCGGCGGACTCGGGACCGGTGTCAGCCGCGCGCACCGGAGCGGCGGCGCAGGACGGCGAAGCCCAGGGCCGCGGCGCCGACGGCCGCGACGGCGCCGCCACCGGCGAGCATCAGGCCGGAACCGTCGGAGGCGCTGGAGCCGTCACCGGCCTGCGCGGCGCCCTTGGGCACCTCGCGGACCTGCGGCTGGGCGCCGCCGGGGGCGACCGGGGCCGGCGAGGCGGCGCGCTGCGGGGTGGCCACGGCGGGCGAGGGCGCGGCCTTCGGGACCTCGGCCCGCGGAGCGGCGGGTGCGGGCACGGCGGTCTTCGGCGCGGTGCCGGCGGCGGGGGCGACGCTGGGGGCGACCGGCGCCGGCGCGCCGTCGGCCCAGGCCTGGCCACCGGTGACGGTGGCGAGCAGCGCGGCGCCGGTCAGGGCGCAGGCCGCCAGGACGCGGCGGGCGGGCGAGTGGTGGGTACGGCTCCTGCTCATGCGGGGTGTCTCCATCGTCTGCATCGGTCGGTACGTGGTGGCCGCCGTTCCGCGGTGCGGTCCGCGGGACCCGGCGTGCCGGTGTGTCGGTGTCGGTGTGTCGCGGGGACGTACGTCGTCGGCGCCGGACGCGTGCGTCCTCGTCGCGGACGCCCTCCGGCCGTTCGGCCGGTCGGGCCAGCTGACCCGGCCCGACCGGTCCGGCCGGTGGCGTCGTTGACGACCGTAGGAGGGGCGTGTCGCGGTCCTCGGCCGGTCGTGTCACGGCCGCCCATCGGCTGCGTAACGGTGTGTCGGAGCGTCCTTCGTGATGTCCGGTCCGCCGCGTCGGCCCCGTCCGCCGCTACCGTCCGCTGTTACCGCCCCGCTCGTAGTCGGCGGAGGGTCCAGCCGGGGCCGAGCGGCCGGGTGTGCGCGGTGAAGAGTTCGGCGGCGCGGCGGTAGGAGAGGCGGGCGCGGCCGGTGTAGGGGCAGCGGTCGTGGGCGGGGGTGCCTGCGGGGGCGCGGCGGTCGGTGAGGAAGAGCGGGCCGGTGGCGCGGCCGGCCGCCAGGAGGGGGAGCAGCCGGGCGGTGCCGGACTGCCAGTGCACCGGGGTGCTGCCCGGCCGGGTGCGGCGGCGGGGGAGGTCGAGGTGGTCGGTGTCCAGGGCGAGGACGGTCTCGATCGCGGCGCCGGACTCGTGCAGCAGGTGCCAGAGCGCCTGTTCGCGCAGCGGCGCGCGCAGGGCGAAGAGGGTGTGCAGTTCGTCGGGGGTCAACGGGCCGGTGGTGTCGGCGGGTTCGGGGAGCGGGCGGGGGAGCAGGGCGGTGGTCGGGTCGCCGTCGAGCCAGCCCCGGGCGCGCCACCAGGCGACGGCCGCCCGCAGGGTGGAGAGCTCCCGGTTGAGGGTGCGCGGGTCGGTGTCGGCGCGGCGCCGGGCGGCCGCGGCGTGGAGCCGCCGGGCGGTGTCGGGGTGGTCGAGCAGCGCGAGCGGCAGGACGGGCGGCCGGGCCCGCCGCCGTTCGGGGCCGGTGGGTGCGGGGCGGTCGGCGAGCGCCCAGGCCCAGGTGTCCAGGGCGATCCGGTAGATCCGTCGGGAGCCGTCGGCGAGCCCGGAGGCGGCCAGGTAGCGCTCGACGGCGACGGCGTACTCGACCGGGGGGACGCCCGCCGAGGTTCCCGCCCCTGTCCCAGCCCCCGCCCCCGCCCCCGTTCCCGCCTCTGCCCCCGCCTCTGCTTCCGTCATGACCGCGACCGCCTTTTCCGCAGTAAATTTCCACGCCGAGCCACCGGAACCATAGCCAATGTTCGCAGTAAAAGGCAGGTAGGAGAGCATTATTGGGTCGATTTACTGCGGCATTGGCAAGTCGCGCGATAATTGACACCGAAAGGCTCAATCTTTTTCCCGCGATCCCTTGAATCCGCTCCCCGCCGGGCCCCAGACTTGCTGCACATGGCAGTGCGAATCGAACGGATCCCGGCCCGGAGAAGGCGTCTGGGAGACCGTCTCGCCGTGTTCGGCGAGCGTGACTTCACCTGGTTCTTCGCCGGGTACACGACCTCCCTCGTCGGCTCCTCGATGGCGCCGGTCGCGGTCGCCTTCGCGGTGCTCGACGGCGGTGGCGGCGGCACCGACCTGGGGTGGGTGATGGCGGCCCGGATCCTCCCGGTGGTGCTGGTGCTGCTGGTCGGCGGGGTGGTCGCGGACCGGCTCGGCAGCCGCCGGGTGATGCTGGGCTCGGACCTGCTGCGCGGGCTGGTCCAGGCCCTGTTCGCCGGGTTGCTGGCGGTGGGGCACGCGCCGGTCTGGGCGATGGTCGCGCTGGTGGCGCTCTGGGGCGTCGGCGAGGGGCTGTTCATGCCGGCCTTCGGCGCGATCGTGCCCGACCTGGTGCGCCGCAAGGAGCTGATGGCGGACGCCAACGCCCTGTTGGGGCTGGCCCGTTCGGTGTCCACCGTGGCCGGTCCCGCCACTGCGGGCCTGGTGACCGCCGCCTGGGGCCCGGCCGCGGTGCTGCTGGCCGACGCGGTGACGTACGGCGTCGGCGGCCTCGCCCTCGCCGCGCTGCGGACGCGGCTGCCGGTGCGGGCCGGGTCGGCCGACGAAGGGTCGATGATCCGGGACGTGCGGGCCGGCTGGTCGGAGTTCGCCTCCCGCCCGTGGCTGTGGATCACCACCGTGCAGATGGGCCTGTTCAACCTGCTGGTCTGGGCCCCTTTCCTGGTGCTCGGCCCGCTGCTCGCCCAGCGGGGCCTCGGCGGCGCCCGCGGGTGGGGCCTGGTGATGGCCGGCTACGGCGCCGGCGCGGTCCTGGGCGGCGTGCTGATGCTGGGCCGGGTTCCCGCCCGCCCGTTGGCGGTGGCGTCCGTGGCGGCGCTGGCCTGGGCGCTGCCCTCCGGGGCGCTCGCGGCCGGGGCGGGGCTGCCCTGGGTGGCCTTCGGCGCGGTGGTGGCCGGGGTCGGCTCGGCGGTCTGCGGAACGCTCTACACCACCACCACGCAGAAGTGGGTGCCGGCGGAGCTGCTCGGCCGGCTGACGGCCTTCGGCGTGCTGGGTTCCTTCGCCCTCGGCCCGCTCGGGCTGGCGGCGGCCGGTCCGTTGGCGGGCCGGTTCGGCGCGGACGCCGTGCTGCTGGTCGGGTCGGTCTGGCAACTGGTGGCGGGGGCCGTAGTGTTGGCCGTACCGGCGGTGCGCGACCGCCGCTGGGAGGAGGGCCCGGACGACTGACCAACCCCTCGGACGGCTTCGGGGCGCACCCCCGGCCCGCCGCGCTCCGCGCCCGGCCGGCCCCGGAGCGCGACCGGCTGCCCCTCCCGCGCACGCAGGCCTCCGCGGCGGGCGGGGCGGCCGACCCGGTCGTACGGTGGAGGACGGGGGCGACGGAGGAGGTCGATCATGCCCGGCTCGTTCACCATCAGCCATCACGGTTCCGCGGTCACCGTGGACCACGCGGATGCGGAGCGGCTCGCCACCGTCCTGGCGGACCTGGCGTACCTGCTGGAGATCCCGGGACCGAACCGGATCACCGACGAACAGGTCGCCGTGCTGTGCGAGGGCCGCGCCGCGGACCGCGCCGAACTGGTGCACTGGTGCGCGTCGAACGCCCGCGCGCTGAAGGGGCAGCTCTGACCGGAGCCGCCCGTGCTGTCGGCGGCCCGCCGTACGATGGCGCGCGGGGCGGGGACGCCCCTCGGGTGCCGGGGTGGCCGGCGGCCGGTCCGGCGGAGGGTGGGGGCCCGAGCGTGCCGCAGTCCTGGTCGATGTCCTGGCTGACCGTGCCCACGCCGCTGCCCAGTGGGCCGATGAGGGTCGCGGTGACCCCGCTCGGTGTGGTGTCGGCCGGTTACACCGGGCCCCACGAGGCCGGCGCGCCGCCGTGCGGCGACGAAGCGAAGATCAATGCCGTCACCGAGCGGATCGGCGCCTACCTGGCGGGCCGCACCCGCGAGTTGGGCCTGCCGATCGACTGGAGCCTGAGCTCCGGCCCGCACCGCGCCGTGCTGCAGACGCTCTGGCGCGAGGTGCCGTACGGCCGGACCATCACCTACGGCGAACTCGCCGCCCGCAGTGGGGTGTTCGACGACGTGGTGGAGCCGGGCCTGGCCGCCCGCACGGTCGGGCAGATGATGGCCGCCAACCCCGTTCCCCTGTTGGTGCCCTGCCACCGGGTGGTGGCGGCGGACGGGATCGGCGGCTTCGGTGGCGGCCGGGTCGGGATCGAGGTGAAGCGCTGGCTGCTCACCCTGGAGGGCGTGCTGGAGCCGACCCTGGACTGGAACGGTCCGCTGTAGCGGTCGTGCGCAGTCGCCCGGCGAAGTGGGCGTTCCCGGCGAGGGCGGGGTCCGACCGGACACGTACGGGTGTACTCGGACGACGTGTCCTGACAGTGAGTTGACGACGGGTCGGTGCTGTCGGCGGGCCGGTTCGAACGGTCCGGAGGGCGGGGGCGCCACGTGCGGATCGCGTCGGAGGGTGGCGCGGGTCGGGGCTTCGATGGGGGAGGATGGGGCGCGACACCCCGATATGTTCGAATAAATAGTCGAACAAATATCGATCAGGTGATCTATTCGTACTATTTGTTCGGCTATTCCGAACCACTCGAACGAGTGATTGCGGAGCGCCGTCGAATGGGCCCACCATGAAGCTGCAACACGCATGTGCAAGGCGACACTTCATCGGGTATGCGAAGGGCTCCCCTCATGTCGACCGAAACCAATGCCGGTATTCCTGCGCCAGGTGCGCAGGCGGAGATCCGGCAGCAGCAGAGTCTGAGCACGGCGGGCGCGCGGAACCTCGCGACGACCACCAAGAGCGCACCGCAGATGCAGGGCATCAGCCCGCGCTGGCTGCTCAGGAAGCTGCCCTGGGTGCAGGTGTCCGGCGGCACCTACCGGGTGAACCGCCGCCTGCGCCACTCGGTCGGCCGCGGCCGGGTGAGTTTCGTCAAGACTGGGGCCGAGGTGCGGATCGTCCCGCCGACGCTGGCCGAGGTGCCGGTGCTGCGAGGCTTCCAGGACGAGGCGCTGCTGGAGGAGCTGGCCTCGCGCTTCGTGCAGCGGGAGGTCGCCCCGGGCGAGATCCTGGTCCGGGCCGGGGCGCCGATCACCGAGGTGTTCCTGATCGCGCACGGCAAGCTCGACCGGCTGGGCACCGGGAAGTACGGCGAGGAGACGGTCGTCGGCACCCTCGCCGACGGCGACCACCTCGGCGACGAGGCGGTCCGGCAGGACGGCGGCGACTGGCCGTACACCGTCCGCGCCTCGACCTCCGGCACCGTGTTGTCGCTGTCCTGGGCCGCCTTCCAGGAGCTGCACGACCGCTCAGAGGCGCTCCAGCTCCAGATCATCGAGTACCTGAACGGCTTCCAGCAGGCGCAGAACAAGCACGGCGAGGCCGCGATCGGCCTCTCGGCCGGCCACCAGGGCGAGTACGAGCTGCCCGGCGCCTTCGTGGACTACGAGCTCAAGCCGCGTGAGTACGAGCTGAGCGTCGCGCAGACCATCCTCAAGGTCCACACCCGGGTCGCCGACCTCTACAACCAGCCGATGAACCAGACCGAGCACCAGCTCCGGCTGACCATCGAGGCCCTGCGCGAGCGCCAGGAGCACGAGCTCGTCAACAACCCGGAGTTCGGCCTGCTCAGCAACGCCGCGTACGACCAGCGGTTCCAGACCCACTCCGGCCCGCCCACCCCGGACGACATGGACGAGCTGCTCAGCCGCCGCCGCAGCACCAGGATGTTCCTGGCCCACCCCAAGGCGATCGCCGCCTTCGGCCGGGAGCTCAACAAGCGCGGCCTCAACCCGGGCACGGTCGAGGTCGACGGCAAGCAGATCCTCTCCTGGCGCGGGGTCCCGGTCTTCCCGTGCAACAAGATCCCGATCGTCGGGAGCACCAGCTCGATCATCGCGATGCGAATCGGCGAGGACAACCAGGGCGTCATCGGCCTGCATCAGACCGGAATTCCGGACGAATACCAGCCGAGCCTTTCGGTGCGGTTCATGGGAATCGACGACAAGGCCATCATTTCCTACCTGGTCAGCGCCTACTACTCGGCCGCGATCCTGGTGCCGGACGCCGTCGGCGTCCTGGAGAACGTGGACATCGCGCAGTACTGACGGTTCGCGGGGCCGGCCGTGAGGCCCCCGCCGTCCGCCGGGGCCGTGAACGCCACGGCGGACGGCGCGGTCCGGCGCCCGGCGCGTCCGGCGGTCGATGCGTCCGGCGGGCGGCGCGTCCGGCGGGCGACGCACCCCGTCGCGTACGGGCCCGGCCCGAAGGCGGCCGGGGCGCCGCGCGGCCGCGCCCGGCACCGCAACTCCGGTCCGCCGTCGGCGGGCCGTCCCACGACAGGCGCCCGACAGGGGGAAACACCCATGACGAGTCCCACGCTGGAGCGGGACCACAAAGAAGGGCACGAGGCGGCGGACATCCTCGCCCGCACCCGCACCCTGGTCGATCCGGTCCTGCGGGCCGCCGTCGACTCGCTGCCCGGCACCATGCGCAAGGTGGCCGGTTACCACTTCGGCTGGTGGGAGGCGGACGGCACCCCCGTCGAGGCCCCCGCCGGCAAGGCGATCCGGCCGGCCATGGTCCTCGCCGCCACCCAGGCCCTGGGCGGCAAGCCCGGCGAGGCCGTCGCCGCGGCCGCCGCGGTGGAGCTGGTGCACAACTTCACCCTGCTCCACGACGACGTCATCGACCGGGACGACACCCGGCGCCACCGGCCCACCGCCTGGCGGGTGTTCGGCACCACCGAGGCCATCCTCGCCGGGGACGCCATGCACTCCCTCGCCCTGCGCCTGCTCGCCGAGGACACCCACCAGGCCGCCCACGGCTCGATCCGCCGGCTCACCGACTGCGTGGTCGAGCTCTGCGAGGGCCAGCAGATCGACTGCGCCTTCGAGCGGCGCGACGACGTCTCGCTGCCCGAGTGCCTGGCGATGGCGGAGGCCAAGACCGGCGCGCTGCTCGGCGCAGCCTGTGCGACGGGCGCCCTGTACGGGGGCGCCTCCGAGGAGGCGGCACAGGCGCTGGACGGCTTCGGCCGGGAGATCGGGCTGGCCTTCCAGCTGATCGACGACCTGATCGGCATCTGGGGGGACCCAGCGGTCACCGGCAAGCCGGTGGGCGCGGACCTGGTCGCCCGGAAGAAGTCGCTGCCGGTGGTCGCGGCGTTGGGGTCCGGCACCGTCGAGGGCAAACGGCTGGCTGAACTGTACGCGATCGAACGTCCCCTGAGCGCCGATGAGTTGGCGCAGTGTGCGGCGGCCGTCGAGGCGGCCGGCGGGCGCGGCTGGGCGCAGGGCGAGTCCTGCGAGCGCATGGCCACGGCGATGGCGCAGCTGGCCGCCGCGGTGCCGGAGCCGGCCGCGGCGGACGAACTGCTGGCGCTCGCCGAGCTGGTCACCCGCCGCACGCACTGAGCGGGCTGCCCGCACCGGGCTGCCGCCCAGGCCGCCCTGGCTGCCGCTGCTGTTGCTTCTGCCGCTGCTGTCGCCGCTGTCGCCGCTGTCGCCGCTGTCGTCCCGGAGTGGGAGGCCGGTCCGTCCGACTTCCCACTCCGACGTCCCAACCCGAGCTTCCACTCCGGCCGGCCGGGACGGTCGCCCGTGAGCAGGCACCGCCCCCGAGCCGGCGCCGGCCCTCAGCCGAGGGCGGCCAACAGCCGCCGCTCCTTGGCGGGTTCGATGCCCTGCCGCACCACCGCCCCCGGCCGCCCCTTGCGGCCCTCGGCGTCGGTGTCCCCGGCCGGTCCGCGCGCCCGCAGCCACTCCCAGGTGTCGCGCGCCGTCTCGGCGAAGGGCCGGCAGCGCAGTCCGGCCGCCTCCGCCCGGCCGCTGTCGGCCAGCCAGGCGCCCGCCAGCTCGGGCAGGTCCGGTGCCCAGAAGGGGAGTTCGGTCCACCCGCCGACCTGGTCCGGCCCCTCGGCGAGCAGCGGCCCGTCCGGGACCCAGACCAGCTCGGTGCCCGGGGCACCCGCCACCTCCCGGCAGGTCTCCAGCCACTCGCCGAAGCGGAGCCGGCCGGGCGGCGCCGTGGTGACGAAGCGACCCGCCGTTCCGGCCGTCAGCAGGTCCAACCCGAAACGGGCGAAGTCCCGGACGTCGATCACCTGCATGGTGCGCCGCGGATCCCCCGGGGCGAGCACCCGCCCGCCACGCGCCATCCGCTCCAGCCACCAGGGCAGCCGGCCGCCGAACTCGTGCGGTCCGACGAGCAGCCCGCTGTTCAGCACCAGCGTGCGCCCGGCGCCGAACCCCGCCAGCACGGCACGCTCGCAGCCGGCCTTCAGGGGGTTGCCGGGCGGCTGGTCGGGCGGGGTGTCGGCCGGGCAGGGGTGCAGCGCCGAATGCTCGTCGATCACCCGGGCGGGCCAGTCGGCGAAGGCGTGGACGGAGGAGACGAAGGTGTAGTGGCCGGCCCGCCCGCGCAGCAGCCGGGCGCTGAGCGCGGCCTGGGCGGGCTGCTGGGCCGAGGTGTCGACGACCGCGTCCCAGCTGCGGCCGTCGACCAGCCGGGCGAGCTCGGCGGCGTCGTCGCGGTCGCCCCGGACCGCCTCGACACCCGGCAGATCGGCGGCGCTGCGGCCGCGGTTGAAGGTGGTCACCCGGTGGCCCCGGGCGAGGGCCTCGGCAGCGTAGGCCCGTCCGAGGAAGGACGAGCCCCCAAGCAGCAGGATCTTCATACCGACGACCCTCTCCCCGGCACGCCGCAGGTACGCCCGGATTCGCGGTCGGCAGATCTCCTGCCACCGGGTGCCGCCTGGCATCCGATCCGACGTGCCGCCCCGCCCGGCCCCCTCTAGCATCCGATCTGTACCGATCGTGCCGCTGTCGGTGACCGCACCCCGGCCCCGGTGCCTGCCCCGGACGAAGGACCCGTGATGAACCAGCCCGAGCTGGAGGCCCTGGCCGCCGACGCGTACGTCTACGGCTACCCGCTGGTCGCCGGCCTCACCATGGTCGAGCGCTTCGCCCGGGGCGGCCTGGGCACCCTGCCGGCCGCACCGTTCAACCGCCTCAGCCACGCCGCCCGGCTCGCCGGTCCCGCCGACCGCTTCGTCTCGGTCAACAACGACACGATCTACTCGATCGCCCAGCTCGACCTCTCCGAGGGCCCCCAGGTGCTGCACGTCCCGGACACCGCGGGCGCCTACTACGTGCTGCAGGTCATCGACGCCTGGACGGACAACGTCGCCTACCTCGGCCGCCGGGCCACCGGCACCGACGCGCAGACCTGGCTGATCGTCCCGCCCGGCTGGCACGGCACCCCGCCCGACCCGAACCGGGTGATCGAGCTGCCGACCACCGTCGGCACCCTCGTCGGCCGCTTCGCCTGCGAGGGCCCGGACGACCTGCCCCGGGTCCGGGCCCTCCAGGCGGCCCTGGAACTGGCACCGCTGGAACCCGGCGGACTGGTCGCCGGACTGCCCGAGCCGGACGCGGACGTCCCCGAGCGGCTGGCCTTCTTCGAACGGCTACGGGTCTGGATGCAGGCCTTCCCGCCCACCACCGCGGACGTCGAGTACCAGCGCCGCTTCGCCCCGCTCGGCCTGCTCGACGACGGCGCCTCGCCGTACCGCGCGGCCGCCCCCGAGTGGACGCTGGCGCTGGCCAAGGGCCTGGCCGCGGGCCGCGAACGGGTCGAGGACGCCAGCCGCCCGCCCGAGGACCACCCGCCCGGCGAATGGCGCAGCGCCCTCCACCTCTTCGACTACAACACCGAGCACCTGGGCCCCGGCACCCTGGACGACCCCGAGTGGCGCATCCCCGACCGCCGCGCCGCCTACCTCAGCCGGGCCGCCGCCGCCCGCGCCGGCCTCTGGGGCAATCACGCCTACGAGGCCTCGTACGCGATGACCTACGACGACTCCGACGGCAGGCCGCTCACGGGCGGCCACGACTACACCCTGCGCTTCGAACAGCCGCCCCCGGCCGGGGCGTTCTGGTCCGTCACGATGTACTCCGTCCCGGACTACTACCTGGTGGAGAACCCGATCGACCGCTACTCGATCGGCGACCGCACCCCCGGCCTGGTCCACGGCGAGGACGGCTCCCTCACCCTGACCCTCCGGCACGACCAACCCGAGGACCCGACCGCCGCCGCCAACTGGCTCCCCACCCCGCCCGGCGAGTTCCGCCCCATCCTCCGCATCTACCAACCCGAACCCGCCGTCCTGGACGGCACCTACCAGGTCCCCCCGATCCACCGCACCTGACACCCGGCCCCTCGCCGCGCGCGGGAAGTCGGCCGGGCCGACTTCCTGCGCCTTGTCGGCCGGAAACGGCGCCCGCTGGGGCCTGCTGATGCGCGCGTCCGAGCCTCCCCGCGCCGTGTGTCCACCCGCGCTGGGGGGAGCCCGCCCCTGCACGAGAAGTCGGCCCATTCGACTTCTCGTGCAGGGGACTGAGGCCTTGGGCCCCGGCTGACCAGGGTTCGCTGGTCAGCCGGGGCTGACTCCCCGCCCCTGTGGGCCCGCCGCCTTCGGCCGGCGCCCTTGGCTCCGGCCGCGTACGAGAAGTCGGTCAGGTGACTCTGCTGGCGAAGTCGTTCGGGGTGGGTGTGGGGGCGGTAGGTTCCTGCTGGTTGGGGTGGGTTGGCTGTCTGTGGGGGTGGGCTGTGCTGCGTCCTGGTGGGGTGTCGGGGATTCCGGTGGAGACCGTGGTGTTGGCTCGCAGGGTTCATCCGCGGGGGACGGACG